>CAMJAZ010000122.1 GCA_946403735.1 uncultured Selenomonadales bacterium | reverse complement strand
TTTTTCAGCAGTGTATCAAGCATTGAGTAGTAGCCAGGATCGCCGCTTACCATGACGACGACTTGATTTTCTAAAATTTTTTCGCGGATAAAATTTATAGCCGCGTCAATATCTTTCGTCACGGGAAAAGTTTCTTGATTCGCCATCGCAAAACTTTCAATGGCGCGTCGACCTCCAACTAAAATTTTCGCTGAATGAATTTTTTCCAGCGCCGCAAGTGTCATAAATTTTGCGTCGCCTGGTCCAATGCCGACGACGATTATTTTTTTTTCGTCCAAAAAAATCTTCCTTTGATAGTTGTTAGGGCATGTTGAATAATTAATTTTTTTGATAAACTACTTTTCTTTTGGCGCAAAAGAAAAGTAACAAAAGAAAACATTGCGGCTTTTGGGCTACGGCGCTGGGAAATGCCGCTAGCTACCTTTATTTTTCATTACGAATTACGCATTCCTAATTCCTAATTAACCATTCCGCATTCCTAATAAAAAAAATTTTGCCGCCTTGTTGTAAACCGAAGTCACAATAAGACGGCATCTTTAAATTATTATCGAAAATTGAATATCTCAAGGCGTATAGTTCATGGAAAGTTCAATGTATTTGTTGGCAAGCTTAGCTTTCTGCAAAACTTCCTCTGTAATTTCCGCGCCTTCCTCAACAATTACGTCGCCATTATCAGCAGTGATTTTCCGCGTAGCTTTTTTGCCCAACAGCATGGTACGGCGTCTATCATCAACTTTATCACCAGCAGGCTTTTTACCTTGTGGATTTTGACGATTAGGTTGAGAACCTTTAGCGCCTTTTTGATTAGCCTGTGCACGACGTAAAGCAGCTTTCAACGCTTCAGCTTGTTGAGTAACTTTAGGCGTATTTTTTACAGATTCTTCATCTGCCGCAGACGCCTCAATTTCAATCGGTGCATTTTCAGCAACTTCAGTATCTTCAACTTCTGATTCATCGCTAGAAATTTCCGTCACGTCATCTTCTACTGATTCTTCATCTTCAATAGGCGTAATACCTTCAACTTCAGCGTGAACTGCAGATTCTTCGTCAGATTCGCCAATGTCATTTGCAGGTAAATCAGATTCATCTGCAGACGGCGTGTCTATAAATTTAGTTTTTTTTTCAGCCTCTGTCTCAATGACAGTGACGAGTTTGCCGAAGATTGAAATTTTATCTGAAGGAATTTCGCCAACAGCACCAGTATTATCCGTGATTTCGCAAAGTTCAATTTTGCCATCTTCCGCAATGGAAATTTCGGAAACTTTACCTTGAATGACACCGCTTTTCGTGAAAACTTTCGTTCCGATAATGCGAATATTTTCATCAAGCAACGTTTCATAGTCGCCAGCTTCATCAAGCGTCAAAATATTTTCGCTGTGAGTAATTGTCATTGCGTCGACGCCGATAGCTATAACCGCTTCGTAGGGAATGAGTTTAACGCCACGATACCATTCATCATCTTCGATTGTGATAGCCGCAACAACTCTGTTTTTAGCGTCTATCAAAAGTCCCTTGCTTATTCCCAATTCGCGCCCTTCAGTTATGCTGATGACGGGCAAACCGAGAATTTCCACACTTTTTTTCATCAATTATTACCTCCTGTGATAGCTTGTAGCTTTTAGGAATTGGCTTTTAGCCTTTAGGAATTTTCTGTATTAGAATTTTCCTTGAACTCAAATTCAATTTCGCGCAGATGTTCCCTAGAAATTTTGCTGAAAGGCGTTGACAAGGCATTGTGTTTAAAAAGAATTGCTTGAACCGTTTTAATGTACGCCAACTTTTTTTTGAACTCTGCCGTAACAGCGGAATTTTTTTTAACGGCTGGCAAGGTCAACGCATCCTCATAAACTTCAATCGCCTTCGTGTACGCCGCCTGTTCGCGGTACATTGCGCTAAGGTCGACTGCGATAAATGGCGCGTAGTCATCATTTCGATATTCATCAAGCGCCTTTTGATAAGCAACAATCGCCGCCGTAATATGACCTTGAACTTTTTCAGCCTGCGCGTACTCCAACAAATCTTCCAACGTGTCAAATTCTACGGATAAACTTTTTTCAGCGTCAAGAATTTCATCAAAAGTTTTATCGCCGTCAAAATTTTTTTCAGTTTCAAAAATTTCATCGTCCAAATTTTTATCAGTGTTGAAAGTTTTGTCGTTGTCCGAAATTTTTTCAGCCTTAGAATTTTTATCGGCGGTAGAATTTTTATCAACATGCGCGGAAACATTTTTCAAACGTTCCTTTGCAATTTCGCTGGAATAAATTTCACCGTTGGACTGTTGAGCATAAACTCGCCGAACTTCTTCGGTAAAGTCAGCCTCTTTGTCTTTGTCACGTACAATTAAAAAGTAGTTTAAAGCCGTGACGATTAATGCCGCTGGTAAAATTATTGCGCCTAAATGTACGAAGAAAAATTTGTCGGGATTGGGCGAAAGTTCTATCGCGCCAAAAAGTGCTACGAATGATAACGCCGCACATACGAACAACGCTCCGTAGCTGATCTTCACGCCCATATAGCTGGCGACGCCATGAATTAAAATTATGCTAACGATTATAACGCTCGGCACTATCAAAAAGAATGCCAACTCTTAACGCCTCACTGCAGAAAGTCATTTCTTTAACGCTTGAACTTTCGACACATTAAATTTTTTTCCTGCATTTAAGAAAATTTTTAGTTTGAATGACATGTTACTATTTAGGTCGTGTTGAATAATTAAAATTTTTTAAATAAACTACTTTTCTTTTGGCGCAAAAGAAAAGTAGCAAAAGAAAACATTGCGGCATTTGTGCGCCTCGCGTTCAGCGTTAAAGTAATTCAACATTTCATCGCGTCCATTTGTGCTAATAATCCAACGTTACAGCAGGCGCTTGGAAATGCCGCTGGTTACCACATTTTTTAGCTTGAAATTTTTAACATTATTTATTCAACTCCACCTAGTTAAAATAAATTTATCTAAAACTTCGCCGTCAACAGTCTGGCAAGTCAACGCTAAACTTTTCGCGCTAACGTCAAGTGTAATGTATGATTCAGGCTCGGTATTAAGATTCGACGCTGTCACGTCATCAATCGCTGAATTTCTTTCAACATACTTTTGATCGCCCGACCTGCCGCAGAGAATGTACAAAGTTCCCCGCGCAGATTTTTTTTGCTGAAAAATTTTTCCACGATTTCTGTACGTGTGCAAATGCCCAGTGAAAACCACGTCAATTTCCAGTTCATCAAAAAGTGGCATAAAATTTTCTGCAATGTCATTAAAATTATCCGTCGTGTAGTCGTAAATATCTTTGTGCATTAAAACAATTTTCCAACGCCGATTAGTATTTGCCGCATCACGCCGTAGCCAGTAATTTTGTTCGTCCTGCAAATTTTTTGTAAACATTTCAAGTTCCAAAAATTGCGTGTTAAGTACGAAAAAATGCGCCGCGCCGTAGTCAAAGGAATAAAAATAACCGCCGAAATTTTTAACGCCATTCGACGGCAAATTAAATTGGTGGAGATAATCGACGGGCAAGTAGTTCAGCCAATCCAAATTATAGCATTCGTGATTGCCCATAACTGGCGCGAAAATTCTTTCAGACAAAACAAAAGCGGCGGCAAGATACCACGCCCGCCATTGGTACGCCGCCTGCCCATTGTCGACTAAATCGCCTATGACCGTGAAAAGTTCCGCGTCAGGATATTTTTTCGCCGCATTGTCAGCAACTTTCTGCCACACGTCGTAGTTGATGCATTGCGAATCGCTGAAGATTAACATTTGAAAATTTCCATAGCCAGCGGTACGCAAATTTTGCCAACTCGTCGCCGCGTCTTCATAAATGATTCTGAAACGGTACAAACTTTCGGGCTTGAGATTTTCCAACGTGCAAGTGTAAATGTAAATCGTCGCGTCGTCCTGCTGAAAAATTTCAACGGTTGCCGCGCAGAATTTAGCGCCGTCGCCAATGAGTTGATATTCGATTTGTACGCCGTTCAATTCTTCGTCAGACTGCCACATTATAACGCGGGAAGTACGTGAATCTTTCGTGACGATTTGCCGCAAAAATTTTACTTGACGTAGCGGTTTATAGCCGTCATGCGGTTCATGCAACTTTTCATAACGTGCCGCCTCTGCCAATTTTGGAAAGTACGCGCCAAGCCCTAAGCTCAACAAAATTTTTATGAATAATCGACGGCTCAAAATTTTTCTCCTATAAACTAAATTCAATCATCTTTGCTAACGAAATCGCCCAATTCATTTATAAAATCTTCGTGTTCCTCACCGACGCAAGAAAAATTTATTCGTCGCAAATTTTTAGCATCTTTAAGCCGTTCAATTTCAATCAGCACATAATTTTCTGGCAATGCGTCAGGAAATTTTTTTGCCCACTCAATAAAAACAATTCCTTCAGGAAAATCTGTGTATTCATAAAAGCCAATATCTTCCAGTTCATCTTCATTTTCAATGCGGTACAAGTCAAAGTGAACAATCGGACAAAATCCTTCATAAATATTCATCAAATTGAAAGTCGGGCTGGTAACTTCACCTTGTACGCCCAACGTTCTAGCCATACTTTGCACGAAAAGAGTTTTTCCAACGCCTAAATCGCCTTCAAGACAAATAACCGTGCCTTCACGAACTCGTTTAGCAACTTTCTCCGCCAATTTTACCGTCCCGTATGGGGACTGTGTTATATGAGTAAACATTTTCGCCTTTCCTTCATCAAAAATTTTGCATACTATATCACATTCCACAAAAAGTTAAAAGCCATTTATAAGCGCGAAAATTTTTTAATCGGCGAAAGTAAAAAGTTTTTGTAGCCGTTGCAAGTCAATCGTAGTTAAATGCGAAAGGTCATTTCTCGCGTGGTACGCCAATTCTAAAAGTTCCCAATCTGCGGGGTTAAATAAAAAGTGATTGCCGCCGTAAAAGTGCAAGTGTCGCAGTTCCATATCCCAAGGATCATTTAAAACTTTTCCAAATTCATCTTTAACGGGCAGAATATGTTTGAGACGCGAAAAATTTTTTTCAATGAATTGACCGCGTAATTGTTCAAGCGTTGGCAGTAGAAATTGTGCTTGACATTCCCAAACTGCGCGGGAAAAAATTCTGTTGTCGAAGTTCGGGACAATTTTTTTCACAAAGTCAATGCCGTCTGTAAAAAGTTCAACCGTCGCTAAATTTTTTGCAAGTATCGCTGATTGTCCAGAAAGTTTTGCCGCAAGCGTTGACGTATAAAGTTTTTCCTGTGTCGTGAGCTTGGAATTTTCTAGCAAATTTATTGCAAAAAATTGTACGTCGTACGGCGTGAGATAATCTGAAAGGCGCGTCAAACTTGGCGGTGGATTATCTTCACAAGTCACGAAAATTATTGAGCCAGTCGAGTTTGCGGAATTTTTATTGAAGTCAACAACTGCCGATGTTAGCCAGTTGACTTTGCGTTTAAGCTTGACGATAACCGCGTAGCCACCGAAAGTATTTTGTGCCGCCAAATCTTCAAGCGGTGAATCTTTCGTGAAGTCGCGCAGGAAATTTGACGCAAATTTTTCAGTCAACGCAGTTACAAAGTCTTCAGCGTCGCCTTTTTCGTCGTACTCAAAAATTTCTACGTTCAATGAAACGTGACGCCGTGAAATTTTATAAACGAGCATTTGTACAAAACCTTCAAAGTCAACTTTTGGTAAATGCGCGGCGGCGGCGCAATGTTTATCGACGGCATCAGCAGTAGTATTTGTAAAACGTCGTGCACCTGGTACCATTCGCCACCATGATGAAAGTTCGTCATTGTCAAGTGGTTGTAATTTATCGAAGTCAATTTTATTTTCATTAGTCGCTGAATTTAAAAGGGATATTCGCGAATTAATTTTTGCCATACTAAATAGTAACCTCCAATTTAGAGAATAGGGACTGTTTGTAAAATTAAATTTTATAAAATTTTTTAATAAACTACTTTTTC
>CAMJAZ010000121.1 GCA_946403735.1 uncultured Selenomonadales bacterium | reverse complement strand
TAAATTCATCGCCGTCAACAAATGCCATATACCTGCATTCAAATTTAAATCTTTTAACTGCGTCGTTATATGCTTCCATCAAGCGATTTTTGCCAGGAAACAAAGTGTAAGTGACAATGCCCGCGTCAATGTACGGTTGCAAAATTTTTTTGAAGTCAGGTGTACTGTCATTGTCATAAATATAAAAATGGTCGACGCCTGCCAAAAGATGATAATCCAGCCATTCTTTAACGTACGGCTCTTCGCCTTTCATAATCGCGACAAATGCTAGATCGTACAGAAATAAATTTTTATCAATCATAAACGTCCTCCGAATTTGAATTGTGAAAATGAATTGAAAATTTTCTTACGCTGTGATAATATATACCGCATTAATGGAAGGGATTTTAGCATAACCACTTTAAAAGCGCAATTAATTTTAGTGAGTAGTTAGTAGGGAGTAGGGAGTAGGAAACCTGCAAGTAAAAATGTAGAGGTGAAATTTTTATGATAACGTTTATAGTGGCATTAGCGGCGTTAATCGGCGGCTTTTTCATTTACGGGAAAATTATCGACAACTTTTTCAAGCCGACTGACAATCCAACGCCAGCAATAACGAAAAATGACGGTGTCGACTTCGTACCGTTGCCAACGTGGAAAGTTTTTTTAATCCAGCTACTCAACATCGCGGGACTTGGTCCAATATTCGGCGCAGTAGGTGGCGCAATTTGGGGACCGTGCGTTTACATATGGATTGTATTGGGAACAATTTTTGCAGGCGGCGTTCACGATTATTTATCGGGAATGATTTCACTGCGCGAAGGCGGAAAAAGTTTATCGGAAATTGTCGGTGAATTTTTGGGCGAAAAAGCTTTACTGTTAATGCGTGTATTTCTTGTCTTACTGTTAATTTTATTAAGCGCTGTATTTGCCGTAGGTCCTGCAGGACTTCTGAAAATGTTGACAGGCTTTAACGTCACAATTTTACTTTTAGCAATTTTGACGTACTACTTTCTTGCAACGCTCCTGCCGATTGATAAAATTATCGGACGTTTTTATCCAATATTTGGAGTTTGTTTCATATTAATGGCGCTTGGAATTATGGGCGGAATGTTTTTAAATGAAAGCGCGGCAATGCCAGAAATGCAGTTGGCGAATTTGCATCCGAAAGGTGACGAAATGCCAATTTATCCGCTGATGTTCATAACGGTAGCTTGCGGCGCGATAAGCGGTTTTCATGCAACTCAATCGCCATTAATGTCACGTTGTTTGAAAAATGAAAGATTAGCGCGTCCAGTTTTTTATGGCGCAATGGTATCTGAAGGCGTCATCGCTTTAATTTGGGCGGCGGCAGCTGTAACTTTTTTTCACGGTACAGACGCACTTGCTACGGAAATGAACGCTCACGGCGCAGGCGGCGTTGTATATCAAATTACTAACGGTTTTCTCGGCGAAGGTATTGGTATGATTTTAGCGATGGTTGGCGTTGTAATTTGTCCGATAACTTCAGGCGATACAGCTTTAAGGTCTGCGCGTTTAATTTTGTCGGACTGGTTTAAAATGCCGCAAGATAAAATTAAAAATCGTTTAATCTTCGCATTGCCATTGATACTTTTAACGGGCATTATCACGCAATTAGATTTCAATTCAGTTTGGCGCTATTTCGCGTGGGTGAATCAATCAATAGCAACAATAATGTTGTGGACTGGAACAGTTTACATGGTGCAGAAATTAGACGGCAAGGCATATTTCGCGGCGTTAATTCCAGCATTTTTAATGACAATCGTTACAGTTACTTACATATTTTACGCGCCAGAAGGTTTGCAACTTCCGCTGACAATTTCAACTCCAGCGGGATTAACCTGCGCGGCACTTTGTCTGATACAATTTTGGCGGTCACGTCATCATAATGAAGAATTAGGAATGCGTAATTCGTAAAAAATAATGGTAATGAGCGGCATTTCCCAGCGTCTGCTGAATAGTTAGGAATTAATGAAAAAATTCTTAATTCTTAATTCTTTTGCGCCAAAAGAAAAGTAGTTTATTAAATTAAAAATTATTAAACACGACCTCACTACTCACTACTGACTACTAACTACTGACTAACTTTGCGCCAAAAGAAAAGTAATTTATCAATATAAAAATTATTTAACACGACCTAGAATGGAGATAAATTTTGTTAGTACTTGGCATTGAAACTTCAACGCGGGCGTCTGGCGTGGCGTTAATCTCGGACGATAAAATTTTGGCGGAAATTTCGCAGGAGTCAAAAATTTATCATTCGGAAAATTTATTGCCGCAAATCGAAAAAGTTTTAAGCATTGCCAACGTTGAAAAAGTTGACGCTGTCGCCGTGAGTATCGGTCCTGGTTCATTCACTGGCTTAAGAATCGGACTTGCGGCGGCAAAAGCTTTATCCTACGCTTGGCAAGTAAAAATAATCGGCGTGCCAACTCTCCATGCATTGGCGGCGCATTTCCCAAAAAGTTCCGCCGTCATTATGACGATGATTGACGCGCAAAAAAATTCCGCCTACGTACAGAGTTTTAAAAATTCCGTACCGTTAGACGGAGTGAAAGTTAAACCAATCGCTGAAATTTTAGACGCGGCAGGACAGCTTGACGACGAAGTTATTTTATGCGGCGACGTACTCGGCAAAATTAAAACGTTGCCCGATAACGTAACCTTCGCGCCGATAAATTTGAGAATGCCCCGCGCAGTCAACGTTGCACTTTGCGGAAAAATTTTAATCGACGCTGGACAAGTTAGCAACGTAATGGATTTAGAGCCGCTTTATTTGCGACGTTCGGAGGCGGAGGAATTATGGGACAAACGCCACAACTTACCTTCCGCAAAATGACAATGGACGACGTTGAAACCGTTGCCGCGATTGAGTTTAAAAGTTTTTCATTGCCGTGGACGTTGGAAGATTTTTGGTACGAAACGATACGTAAAGATTCCATCAGTATCGTTGCGGAGCTTGACGGACAAATTATAGCTTATGCCTGCGTATGGATTAGCTTTGATGATGCGGACGTTGCTAACATTGCCGTTGATGAAAAATTTCGTGGACGCGGCATTGCTACAAAACTTTTCGCGGAAATTATTCGACTGGTAAAACTGCGCGGCGTGAATGCTTTAACGCTTGAAGTTCGTGTCAGCAATACAGCGGCAATTAAGCTTTACGAAAATTTTGGACTGCGTAGCGTCGGTCGGCGTAAAGGTTACTACGAAGACGGCGAAGACGCACTAATTATGTGGAACACAAAACTTTAGGGAGTTGTCCATTATGAAATTATGTTCTTACAATGAATTTTCCAAAATGTCGCTAGCTGAAATGGAGAATTACCTAAACGCAATTTATGACGGTGAGCCACACAGAATAATTGCTGAAATAACAGAAATAAAAAAAGATTATATGACAATAAAAGCGCTGTACTTGATGATTAAAGGCGTAGCGCAGAAATTTATTTTTTTTCCAGATAAAAATCTTTCATCAATAAAAATTGGTAAAATTGCCAATCGAATAGACGATATTTCTGTGTATTGTAAGAAAAAGAATTTAGATATTGGACAACGAATAATTTGTCAAGTGCGAACAAAAACACCTGACGCTACAGGACAAGTTTTTAGAATTCGTCTTGAAGATATAGAGAATAATTTTGAGGAGATAGAAAATTTTTATCAGCGATACGACATTACTTACGATCCCAAATATATTTACAAAATTTCAGAAAATGAATCTTTAACCGCGATTATTGGCGGTGACTTCAGAAATAAATTAATTGCCACTGCCAAAAATATTTTAGCTAAGCGTGATGCTGAACTTGCTGAAAAATATTCCGAATTAGATAAACGTACAGCTGAAGTGAATGAGGACGTTAATGAAAAAAATCTCCAACTAAAACAACTGGAAGAAAATATTTCAGAAGCTAATCGTAAACTTGAAACTTTGCATAATGATTTTAAGCGAATGAAAATTTTTTACGGGCTAGTAGATGAGGAGACGAATAGCGAAACCATTTCTAAAGTGCCTTATTACCCAGATAATTTTGATGAATACATTTCTTACTGGCAAGGCTACTTAAAAAAGACGTACAATTTAAGTTATCGCAAATAAATTTTAGAAAGCGTCTATTACGCTCTGATGGCTACGGATCAGCTGGTACTTTTGACAGGCAGTCCTGGTACTGGCAAGACAAGTTTAATTAGGACGCTACCACAATGTTTTGGCTGGAATGACGCAGAAATTATTCCCGTGCAGTCTAACTGGACTGATAAAAGCGATTTACTCGGCTACTACAACCCGCTTGAAAAAAATTATATGTCGACGCCGTTTCTTGACGCGCTTTTAAAATTTTGTCGTGAGGCTAAAAATTCTGATAAGATGTTCATAATCTGCCTTGACGAAATGAATTTAGCGCACGTCGAACATTATTTTGCAGAATTTCTTAGCGTCTTGCAAGGCGACCGCTTAATTAGACTTTACAGCGACGAACTACGTATGAATATTTACCGCGAATTGAAATATAACGCCATAGTTCATAGTAAAGATGACGTTGAAATTAATTTTGATGAACAGCGCTTTATGAATATGAATTTGGAGGAACGAAAATATTATCTGCAACTTTGTCGTATGGCGAACATGTTTTTCAAATATCCTTCAACCTTTATGATTCCTACAAACATAAAATTTTTTGGAACTTTGAATCAAGATTCAACTACCCTTGACATTAGCCCTAAGGTAATAGATAGGTCTTTTTTTATTCGCGTCGAAAAATACGACGGCGATATTAAAATTGATGATTCCTACGCGAAACGCTTAGACTTTTGGCAAGATTTTTTTAAATCTGACGACCAAACAAATTTTAACGTCTTACTTAACAAAATAAATTCAATAATTCCGATAAGTCACAGGGTACGCCAGCAAATTTTGCGTGTACAAGAAAAAATGATTGATTCAAAAAATTTGGCGGATATTTTAATTTCGTCATTTCTTCTGCCGAAAATTCGTTTTGACAGCGACACCGACAGTACAAAAATTTCTGCGCTGAAAAATTTATGTAGCAAGTATCCTTTCAGCAATGAAATTCTTGAAAAATATATGACTTCACCCGACGGAAATGAAATTGATTATTGGAAACAGTGACTTGCAGCTAAAATTATTTATGATTCGCCTTGACGCAGATAAAATTATTTCACTTGATGAAAATGATTACGGCGATATTAAGCGCGACGATAACGGCGGACGTGAATGTTTCGTGACGAAAACGCATTTTCGCGGCGCTGACAAAAAATTTTATTCGCCTGCCTTCAAAATTTTTTTAGACAACGGCGAAACGGATGATTATAATTTAGCTTACAGCGCGGATGAAATTAACCTTACGAATTTTCATAGGGCAGAAAATTTTTTCTACGACCCGTCAACTGGAAGACAACTTGACGAAGTGTCCATAGCTTCAATAAATCCTGGCGTAAATTATATTCACGTTTTAAAAAACGGCGTTGAAGTTGGACTCCCGCGCAGATTATTAGCGTTGCCATCGTCTATGAGTCTCCGCGAATATGAAACGATGATTCAAGAAATTATTTTCATTAATCGCAAGCTGATTCAAAATTCCAAGTCGAAGTCGTCACTAAGTGAAAGTTTACGTCCATTATGTGACACTGATAATTGGCAGCGCGTATTGGAAAATTTAGACAGGCACGTTGTGGAACTTTTGGCGTTAATGAAAAAAATTGACGCTCACCCGCATTATGGATTACGTCGTACAAAAAAATTTTCTCGTCCCGCGCAGATTCGCCGCTTTGATGAAAAAATTTTAAGGCAGTACGTACAATTTCCCAATCGTGAAAAATACCGTGTTCGTGACGAAGAAATTACCTACAACATTTTTGAAAATCGTTTGTTGAAGAAAGAGTTGTCAAGCTTACGTAAATTTTTAGTTCAGAAAAATATTTGGCAATG
>CAMJAZ010000120.1 GCA_946403735.1 uncultured Selenomonadales bacterium | reverse complement strand
GCCGTTTCAATCTTAGCGAAGAGTATAACGGAATGCTTTCAATGATTGTCGGCGAAGTTTACAGGCGCGGCGATGAATGGAAGTTTAACGCTATCGGTACAGGTACGAAAGATATTAACTTAACTCAACTTAGCGAACATTTCAAATAAGGATTAAGTTTTGATGTTGCAAAAAAAATTTATAGCGTTTTTAGCGGCGATTTTATTTGCGGCGAACTTTTTTTTCTTGCCAAACGTTAGTGCCGAAAATTCAGCATCCGTCCAAAATGTTACGCTGAATAAGTTTGAGGGCAACGAGTCTTTTATAAAATTTTTAAATTCTCTGCCTCAAAAGAAAGGCGCTTACAAAAGCAAGCAACGTCCGATTTTGCTTGAAGGCGCAATGAACATTGAGATTAACAGATTTGTTAAGGCGCTGAAAAATCCTGTCGTCTACAGAATTTTAAATTATGTTTACGTTGCAGGGACGTATAAAAATTATCCCGTGATTGTTGCGCGTACAGAACAGGGCATGGAAAATTCAGCGGCGGTTACTGCGCTTGCCATTGAAAATTTCAATCCCATTGCCGTCATAAATCAAGGAATTGCGGGCGGTCACGTTGCTGAAGCTAAAATCAATTCGATTATTATTGGCGACAAATATATAAACTCTGCGGCGATTATAACTGAAAAAACACCTGCAGGCGCGGGCGTAAAAATTATTCCGCAGGAAATGCGCGGTACTTATTGTTACGACAAAGACGCAAAAACTTTCAAACTTTGCAAAGAATATTTTCCCGATCCGACGCTTTTAAAAATTGCCGAAGAGGTTGCCGCGTCGAACAAAAATTTTCATACGTTGACGGGTACAATTTCAAGCGCCGATGCTTGGCTTAACGGCATTGACCATTATAAATACTTGAATGAAACTTACGGCTCACTTGCCGAAGAAATGGAAAATTGTTCTGCCGCGCAGATTTGCAAAAGTTTAAACGTTCCATTTATCGGTATTCGCGCAATTTCTAATAATACCATTCTTACGCAGGATTTTAGCGAAGACACCGCCGCGACTTCACAAGATTTTGTTTTGCTTGTAGTGGAAAGGTATATTAAAACTATAACTACCAGCTACCAGCTACCCGCTAATATTAAGGAGTCTTTTAATTGAAGATAACAGGTTTAACTGATGCGCAAGTTCAGGAGATGAAGTCCAAATACGGCGACAACTCCATAACTGAACAGGCGCGCGAAACTTTTTGGGATAAATTAAAGGGTAACTTCGACGACCCAATCATCAAAATTTTAATTTTCGCGTTGATTCTCAACGTGATTTTCGCCTTTATGGGCAAGTCCGAATGGTACGAATCAGTTGGTATTGCTTTAGCGGTACTGCTGGCGACTTTCGTATCAACTTATTCAGAATACAACAATGAAAGCGCCTTCCGCAAACTTCAAGGCGAGGCGTCACTAATCAAGTGTAAAGTTTATCGCAATGGCGTCGTTACGGAAATTCCGATTAACGATATAACTATGGGCGATTGCGTACTTTTGCAGACGGGTGATAAAATTCCTGCTGACGGCGTAATTATTGACGGCTCAATCAACGTTGACCAATCTATTTTGAACGGTGAAGCTAAGGAGGAGGCTAAAACTCCTGCGCCTAATGATGCCGTTGACGCTGAATCCGCGCAAAGTACAGATTTTCTCAACCCGCATAAAGTTTTCCGCGCCGCCGTCGTAGCTGGTGGCTCTGCCGTTATGCGTACCGTTACACTTGGCGACAATACCGTTTACGGCAAAATTGCTAAGGAATTGCAGATTGACGAAGACCGCGACACGCCGTTAAAAGTTAAATTGACTGACCTTGCTGGGCAAATTTCAAAGTTCGGTTATATCGGCGGTATTGCTATTGCCATTGCGTTTATGTTTGAAAGAATCGTCATTCAAAATGGCTGGGATATGGCGAAAATTGGTCCGTACTGTTCCGATTGGATGACGTTGTTAAACGATTTTGTCGGCGCTGTAATGCTTGCCGTTATCATTATCGTTATGGCGGTGCCTGAAGGTCTGCCGCTTATGATTTCAATCGTTTCCGCGCAGAATATGGGCAAGATGTTAAAAGATAACGTCCTAGTCCGTAAAATTTCTGGTATTGAAACGGCTGGCAGTTTGAATTTACTTTTCAGCGATAAGACGGGAACAATTACTAAAGGCTTGCTGGAAGTTGTAACCTTCATTGACGGTACAGCGAATTTTACAGAGACTTTCGACAAACTTAGTAGCAAACTGCAATCGATTGTTTCATTGTCAATTCGTTTTAATAACGGTGCTGTCATTGCTGACGATAAAATTGTCGGCGGCAATATGACTGACAGAGCTTTACTTGGATTTTTAATTGGCAAGGACACTGCGCCAAATGCAAACGTCATTGATACAGTTCCTTTCGATAGCGCGAAAAAATATTCAATGGCGAAAGTTAGCGGCGATTATAATTTGTGGCTGATTAAAGGTGCGCCTGAGCGTTTACTCGATAAATGTTCTTATTACTACGACGTGCAGGGCAATAAACAACCGCTTAATAATCATTCGGCGATTAATGCGAAGATTGATGAACTTGCTAACCGCGCTATTCGTACCCTTGCGCTTGTCACTTACGACGGCGAAGTTACAAACGGTGAAATTCCTGACAGCGGCTTAACTTTCGTGGGCGTTACTGGTATTCGTGACGACGTAAGACCTGACGCGATTAAAGCTATTGAACAAGTTCATCAAGCTGGCGTGCAAGTTGTAATGATAACTGGCGACCGTAAAGAAACTGCGCAAGCTATCGCTAAAGAAGCTGGCTTGATTGAAATTGACGACGCTATTGTTATCACAAGCGCTGAACTCAACGCAATGAGTGACGACGAAGTTAAAAAGGCGTTGCCTAAGCTTAGAGTTATTGCCCGTGCATTGCCTACTGATAAAAGCCGCCTTGTAAGATTGGCGCAAGAATTAAATTTAGTTGTCGGTATGACTGGCGACGGCGTAAACGATTCACCTGCGCTGAAAAAAGCGGACGTTGGCTTTGCAATGGGTGGCGGAACTGAAGTTGCGAAAGAGGCTAGCGAAATTGTTATCCTCGACGACAATTTTAAATCAATCGGCAAGGCGATTTTGTACGGTCGAACAATTTTTAATAGTATCCGCAAGTTTATCATCTTCCAGCTGACAATTAACGTTGGCGCAGTTTTAATTTCGTTTGTCTGTCCGTTACTTGGACTTGAAAATCCGTTATCAATCACGCAAATTTTGTGGGTCAATCTTGTTATGGATACGTTAGCAGCGTTAGCGTTCGGCGGTGAACCTGCGCTTGATAGATATATGGATGAGCCGCCTAAAAAGCGTGATGAAAAAATTGTCAACAGCTACATGTTCAGTGCAATCGGTACAGGGTCACTTTGTAGTTTTGTCGTCGGTTTAATTTTCCTGCTGACGGACTTTTCACGCAGTCACTTCCGCGATGTAAATCCTGAAGGGGTCAACTTCACTTTCGGCGGCGATAGCGTGTACGTGCTTACAGGTTATTTTGCCTTCTTCATTTTCATGGCGGTATTCAATGCGTTCAATGCTCGTACTGACAGAATGAATTTGTTTGACAATATCGGCGGCAATACAGGATTTTTGAAAGTTATGGCTTTAATCGTCGTCGTGCAGATTATTATGACGTACTTTGGCGGCGCAATTTTGCGTTGCTACGGCTTGACAGCTACTGAATGGATGTTCGTTATTGCAATGGCGTTTATAATTATTCCTGTTGACTTGGCGCGTAAAGCGATATTAGGCGGCAATAAATAATTTGACATTGAAGAGAGGAGAAATTTTTATGGCGGTTAAAAAATTTTTGATAATCTTTGCGGTAATGTTTCTCCTCTCGGAAAATGTTTTCGCCATGACTTTTTCACGTATCGTTAAAATTGGTGAAGTCGGTTTTCCTGCTCAAGCGCCGTATCACGGATTTATTGTAAGGGGCGAAAATTATAACAGCGGGACGCCTTACGTTGAAGAATTTAATTACAGCGACGACGGCACGCCCATAAAAACTTACACGAAAGGTACGGCAATTTTCGACAATTTATATTGCATTTACGATTTTAATTTTGATTTTTCCGCTGGTCCGATAAGATTCGGCGGCAAGGATCATTACATTTTGGCATTGGACGGCTCCGACAAAGAGATTTTCAAAATTGAAAATGACGGCGGAATTGATTTGTATCTTGTCTATCACAATTACTGCGTCACGGACTTGAATGTTTTGGGGACGTGCAGAAACGGCAAGTGGATTAATTTCATTGACTCAAAAAAAATCAGCGAAAATTATTTTGACGGCAATGAAGGTTACAAAAAAGACGGCGGAATAATTTATGATGTTCCTACTTGCCGCGACGATACAATTATCATTCAATATCGACGCTGGCATTGGCAGGGCGAGTCTGAACCCGAAGGCGAATTTAAGTTTACATGGAATGACGAGGCACAAGAATTTAACGTGGAACATATAATTTATTAAGGAGGGCTGACCGTGAACAGATGGAATAACGCTGATACAACTTTATTATGCGCCGCGCTGTGCTTTCTGATCGCGGTGGGCTTTAAAATAACTTATCCTGAATCAACTTTAGCGGAAGGATTTTTATTCGTGACGGAAGCGGCAATGGTCGGCGGCATTGCAGACTGGTTTGCAGTGACGGCGCTTTTCAAAAAGCCGTTAGGTTTTCCATTTCATACGGCGATATTGCCGCGTAGACGTGCAGAATTCGTTAGCGCGTCGACGCAAATGGTACAGAAAGAATTTTTTTCACGCCGTACCATTTTCAAAAAAATGGGCAGTCTCCAACTGTTGCCGCTCCTCACGAATTACCTTGAAAAAGATGAAACGCGAAGAGTTGTACTGGCTGAAATTTTCGACATCATCAAGAAAAAATTTTCTGCCGTAGACAAAGAATCTTTAGCTAAAACTTTGTCAAATAAATTGCGGCGGGAATTTTCAGACGTACCTGCGGAAAAATTAGTTGACGCGCTTTTTAATTGGGTTCGCGACAATGAAAAGGACAAAGAATTTTTCATCGGGCTGATAAAAAATTTCCGTACTCAAGCGGCTAAGTACGAAACACAGAAAAAACTTCAATATATCTTGGAAGACTACGCGGAAGCACAAATGAAATCGGCTGGCGCATTTTCCGTACTTATGGCAGGGCTGGCGAAAATGTTAAACTTCGTCAACTTTGAAGAGGCGGCGGAAATTATGCAGACGCAACTGTTAAAACTTTTGGACGAACTTTTAACTGATTCGCCGTTGCAACGCCGAACGCTTAATGAATGCCGCGTAAAGTTTTCCGAGCTTGCAGAATCTCCTGAAATTATCGATTTAGCTGGACACCTTCAAGTGGAACTTGCGGCTGAAATGCCGTTGGAAATTGCGATTGAACATGCGCTGAAAAATTTGGAAAATCAAATACTTTCCGTGACGATTGAAGACGCGCCACCTGTCGACAATACGGCACTTGTACCCGCGCAGAATAATTTGGGCTTGCTAATCGTACAAATTTTGAACGATGAATATTTACGGCTGATTCACATCTTGAAAGGCGACAACGCTGTTAAAGACGCCGTAGAAAAAGTTATGCACGAACTTACTGCGCGTGCGGCACTTTATGCCCAGCCGCTTGTAGGTACAGTAGCTCAAACTGCGCTTTCAAAATTGACGGAGGAGCAACTCAACAATCTTGTCTACGATAAAGCCGAAAAAGATTTTATCTGGATTCGCATGAACGGTTCGATTGTCGGCTCATTCGTCGGAATAATTATTTTTGCCGTGATAAAACTTGCGGGCGGCTGAAAGTTAAAGAAGAACATAAATAAAACATCCGAATAAATCGGAAGATTTTTTTTTATCGTCATTATTTCAAGTATTTGGAATTTATTTTTTCTTGAATT
>CAMJAZ010000119.1 GCA_946403735.1 uncultured Selenomonadales bacterium | reverse complement strand
GAAAACAGAAAGTTACTTATAATAAAACATCTTCCAGAACTTTTAAAGACTGCTACAAATGCAAGAAACGTAGAATCAACGAAAGAAAAACATAATCGCGAAAATTTCATCTATATGGACAATAAAGTTCAGATAGGCGAGGAAATATTTTCTGTACATATCACGTTAATTAAAAGGAATAATGCCGATATTCAGTTTTACAATTTCAATTTTATAGAAAATGAAAATGCGTCGGTAAAACCTGCAAGACCAGAATCTTCAAAGGAAGCCCTCGGCACCCTGCCCGTCGACGCATCTTCCGCTGAAAATATAACACAATCAGTTGATGAAGGCAAGGAAGAATCTCAAAATGAGGATGAGGAAAAACACCGTCTTGAAAATGAATTAAGCGCGAAACTTTTTGAACTTACGGCGGAAATTGAAAAGTTGGAAAGTTCAATTCGTAGCGACGAAGAAAATTTAGAGCAGTTTAAAAAATTTGGGCAGAAAAGCGTATCGCGTACGACGAATAACAGCACCATAAAAGCGGTGATGAGCAAAGATTTTCAAAACATTGTAGTGACACAAGCTGATACAAGCGGCAAAGTTGCACTGTCATATTCCATTCCTATGTCTGAAATTGAAAAGGCTACGACTAAAGATGATGAAACGCAAACTTTTGACGAATTGAATAAACTTGTAGAAAAATATTTTGAAAGTGCGTACAAAAAGAAATTACGTGAAACGCAACACGGTATTTCGGACGAAATGGTTGACAGCGCTACAAATTCGGCATCAGAACGTTACGCAGATTATCACAATTTAGTAGTGTCGAATATGCGTGAAAAATTCCGTGAATATGTACCGACGGAAACTGAAAAAGCTGAAACACGGAAAGAACTTGAAGAATTGAAAAAGCGTCAAGCGGAATTAAATTACACGTTGCAACATATTGACGAAGCGTACAAGGCAACTAAAGATGGCAATTTTGATGAATTTTTGCAAGGCGCAAATGAAAATCAGCAGGACGAAGATAAAATTAGCGTACCGCTAAAGTTTCCAGACGGCAGAAAAATTTTTGACGCTTACAAGCGCGATAAAGAATTTTTGAGTAAAAGCATATTTAACATTCCACGTTATGAAATTGTTGAAGAAAAAGTTTTAAAAAATGACCGTGACAGTTTGAAAATTGAGGCAGAACGAAAATATTATGACTATGTCAAGGAGACGTTAGACGCTATAAATTCATTTGGAAATACAGCAGAATCACAAAATAATTCCGCCGAAAATCAAGAAAATTTTTCAAAAACAGAATTACACTTTGAAGTTGGTACGCATACACACACAAAGACGGGCGCTAAAATTCCTAAGGCAAAACTTAAAGAAAAAGTTGAACGCGAAGAATATCTCAAATTGAATGAATTGGCTAAAAAGTACGGCGGCAAGTATAGCAAGTATGCAAAAGCGTTTTTGTTCAATAGTGAAAATGACCGTGACAATTTTGTTAAAGACACAAGCCAAATGTTTGGCGGACAACCTGCAGCGGAAAATCAGCAGGAAGGAAACGTTGTAGATGAAAGACCAAATTTAAATGAAATAGATAAACGCGCACAAGAGATTTTGAAGGAAGTAGGCTTAGAAAATAGGCGTCCGAAAAAAGATGAAGGCTTAGGCAGACTGTCAGGCGAATTGAACTCTGACAGCACTTTAACTTTACACTTCGATAAAAAATTCCTCAATGAAGAAACTTTGACGGCGCTTGAAAATCTTGCTGAAAAAGTTGACGGTACGGTTAATTCGGAAAATGAAACGGTAGGCTTTAAATTTGCCAACATAGAAAATCTTGCTGTATTCTCTAGAGCAGTACGCACGGCTTTTTACGGCGAAAGAAGTATTCCGAAACGTGATAATAAAACTGTTGTGGGCGATAAAATTATTACGTTACCAGAAGGATATAAAACAGAGACAGGCAAGGAACTTTCTAATAGTGAAAACAGTGATTTTATTGTTGATAAGGATGACAATAAAAATTTAGGACTTATAAAACTTGAAATTGAAAAGAAAACAAATGGTATAGTAAAAGCCGCTCCAATACGTCTTCAGGTAGGCAATTATGATTTTGGGTATATTCATTTGGCGGGTATACATTTAGAAGATATACAAAATAAAAATTTTGATAATCCTATAGAATACATTCAACATATTTTGAAAAATTGTACAAAAATTTATAGCCGAGCTGATACAGGTAATATTAATAGATTTATTTTGTGTGTCGAAGGTGAGACTGAGAAAAAATCAAAAGATTTTATGCCGATTGATTTAGAACTTGAAAAAGGCGAAGATGATTATTATCGAATTGTAACAGCTTATCCTAAAAGAGAGACAAAAATAGAAGGAATATTACTCTTTGACGGCAGCGCCGGCTCGTCATCCGTTACCGCTACAGATTCGCTTGTTCGGTTGGCTAACAATGAAAGCGGTGTTAGCTACCACGACGCCAATGCGATGAGTAATACTCCTTCTGCTGAAAATATATCACAATCAGTTGACGAAGACAAGGCAGAATCTGAAAATGCGAAAGTACAAACTGAAATAAATCCTTTTGACGACGAATCACAAGTTCTTGAAAATCTGCAGACGGAGGCGTACAAAAAAGCGTATTCTGAATTGAATTCTATTTGGAATGACTATCTTGAAAGCAATATTGGTTTAGAGGAAATGGTTCAAAAAGTAGAAAATGTATTGACAAACACTTATCATCAAGCCATTTATAATAGACGTGGTAGTTTTGATACTCTTGAACAAGCTCAAAAATGGTATGACAACAAAACTGATGAGGAAATAGAAAATATCCGAGCCGAAGAAAAATCTTTACGTAACATTGCCGATAAGATGATTGACGAACATAAACAAAATCAAGCCTTAGGTAAAATTACGGAGCTTTTAAAATCGTATAAAAAAGAAACGCCAGTCAAAGTACAGCCACGAATGAACGAAAAAATAGCCGCTATACTTAGGCAAATTAAAAATCAAGAAATATCACCTTCGCAAGGTGCAAAGTTACTGGAAAAATATCTTGATACAGCTTTAATAGAATCGTTTTATAATGGCGAAATGATTAATATGAATGCCGTAAATAGTGCTAATCCGAATGACATTGAAAAATGGATAGAGCAAAATCCTAAAACAGTACAGCAGTTGCTGTCTACAGACAAAAAATCACCACCGATAACTTTAAGGCAACCATCCGAAAAAGATACTAAAGAAATTTCAAGTTGGCTGGTGGAACACGAAAACGAGGAAATAGAAAAACGTGCGCGCGAAGCGTTGAAAGCGGCAGGACTTGAGGGTGAAATAGCGCCTGAAGGATACTATGTGTCTTGGAGTTCTGTAAATGGAACAGAAATGGTGTCGGTTTGGAAACAACGCGGGAAGGGCGAAAAAATTTCAAATGTAACGCTTAAACAATTGTTGCGGAATATTAGACGACTTGCGGAACTTTTTAACAGCGATGTCGAAACCGATAAACGCTTTACTTTAAAAAATCACACCGACGCAAATACTTTTTATAGAGCATTGGAAATTTATCTTAATAGTAAAGGCGAAAAATTTATTAATGGAGTAAAAGAAGACAAAAGTCAAGATACAAAAAATCAGCCCGAAGAAAAATCTGTTGAAATAGAAAAACTTGCACATGAAGCGTTGAAAGCGGCGGGAATTGAAGGTAAAAAAGCAAATATAAAAATTAAATTTGAAGTTATTAAAAATGAGGTGTACTTAGACGCTGAAGCGACAGATGAAATTGAATGGGACGAATCTCCGCGTACCAACAAAGACACCTTGTCGGATTTATCAGCTTTGATACAAGTTTTAAAAGGAGAAACATTTAATCAATATACATTGGGATTAGTTACCTTTAAAAACGATAAAGACGCGCAAATTTTCAAAACTGCATTAGAAATTTATTTTGGAGTGACGAAAAATGAGCAAAGCGAATTGGGACAGAGCGGAAGCGTTAATGGTGGACATCAAGGAGTACAATCCGAAGTACGCGCAGGAACTGACGAAACAATACGGCAAAGGGGCGATACGTCATCTGAAGAAAATCTTGGACAACAACGACAAAATGAAGTTGGAACTGCAGCAGACGATACTACAACAAATGCCAAAAACGAACGACCCGTACCAGTACAGAGTACAGGAACTTCAAGCGCAGGAGTTAGCGCAGGAAATGGCGTACGAACAAATACGGCAGTTGTACAATCCACAAACGGAGATGAGCGAGGAAGTAGCAGAATTTCTTCAAATGTTGAGAGCGTAGAATTTGCAGGACAAAATTTTCACATCACAGAAGATAGCGGAATTGGCGAAGGCGGGTTGAAAACTAAGTTCAAACAAAACGTTGACGCTATAAAACTTTTGAAACAAATTGAAAGTGAAAATAGAAAGGCGACGCCTAGTGAGCAAGAAATTTTAGCTGGATTTAACGGCTGGGGAACGTTAGCAAGTGCATTTACGAATATAGCTGAATGGCAAAAACAAGCAGAACAACTCAAAAATATTTTGACGGAGGACGAATATAAATCAGCCCGTACTGTCGTCAACAATGCCTTTTATACGCCGCCGAAAGTTGCAATGGTAATGTGGAATATTTTAAGTAAACTTGGCTTTAAAGGCGGCAGAATTTTAGACCCTGCAATGGGTAGCGGAATATTTTTTGGAACAATGCCAGTAGAAATTATGGCGCGTAGTGAATTGACAGGCGTTGAATATGAAAGTTTGTCAGGCAGAATTGCACAACAGCTTTATCAAAATGCCGCCATTGATATAATGCCATATCAAGAAAGATTGATGCCGAATGACTACTATGACCTTGCAATTACCAACGTACCTTTTGAGCAAACTAGAATTTATTCAGACAAACAGTACAGCAAGCAAGGGTATATGCTCCACAACTATTATTTCGCGAAAACGATAGATAAAGTAAGGCCAGGCGGCTTAATCGTATTTATCACGAGTACAGGAACAATGCAGGCGCAAGATGAACAGGCTAAACGACTTCGCGCAGAATTGAACGGTAAAGCAGATTTAATAGCGGCGTTTAAACTTCCTAGCCAAACTTTTGAGAAAAACGCAGGGACGCAAGTTACAAGCGACGTTTTAATTTTGCAGAAACGTTTAGCCCTGGCAAAGCCATCAGAACACGCGCAAAGTTGGAATGAACTGGGCGATATTAGTGTTGAAATACCCGACCAATTTGGCAGTGGCAATCATCCTGTTCCGTTCGGCGTGAATGAATATTTTATTGAACATCCAGAAAATATGATAGGTACGCCGAGTGCGGATTGGCGCGGAAATTTGACATTGGACGGCAAAGGGCTTGACGTTGCAAACGAACTTTCAAAGTTGATTGAAAATTTGCCAGAAAATATTTATACACCGATTCAGCGTGACGCGCAGGATACCTTGAAAAATACATTTGCGGCAATGGCAGATGCAAGCCAGCGTGAAGGAAGTTTTAGCGTAAAAGACGGTAAAGCGGTTCAAAAGTTGGACGGAGTTTTGGTAGAAGTTCCAACGGCGAATCAAGAAATAGTAAAAGATTTTGTGGCGTTGGAAAAATCGCTGGATAATATTTTAAAGGCGCAGTTATCGCCAGAAACTACCGATGAAAAACTTTCACAACTTCGCAAGACGTTGAATAAAAATTATGATGATTTTGTAAAAAAGTATGGCTACTTAAACACGTCGAAAAATTTAAAAATGCTAGGCGTCGACCCAAATTACGGTAAAGTAGCGGCGATTGAAAAATATAACGAAGACAAGGAAAATAAAACGGTATCGGCAAGTAAAGCCGATATTTTTTATAAGCGGACGGCAAGCCCGTTGCAAGTTGTAAATTCGACGGACAATGCACTTGACGCAATGAGATTGTCACTTTCAAGGCGCGGCATTATTGATATGGATTATATGACGAAGTTGACGGGAAAAACT
>CAMJAZ010000118.1 GCA_946403735.1 uncultured Selenomonadales bacterium | reverse complement strand
CATTTCGCCTCAACGCGCTATCTTTATGGCGAAAAATATTTTTGTGCACGGAGACTTCAAACGTCTGCGCGAAGAAATTCGTAGATACAAAAAAGACGAGCAAAGACTTGCTCCTAAATTACTCGCTTATGCTAAGGAAGAAAAGGAATTTCAAACGCGAGACTGGTCGGTCTTTCCGCGTTCTACTTTCTTGCAACAGCAATACTATCTGACTAAACAACGCACTTTGCTTGCACTGGAAAAGAATAGTCTCGACCAAAACAAATTTTCTCTGCAAAATAAAAAAGCCGAATTGGAAACTTTGTGCCGACAACCCGACGCGGCGAAGAAAATCGAAGAAATAGCTACTGGCATTCTTCGCAAGAATTTCCATTTTGTTCGCCAGTTGGAAGAAGTCGACAATCGCGACAAAGAAATAATTCAGCGCATGAATCACGCCCAAGACCAGATGAAAGCATTAGAAAACCGAATTGCCTGCGATAAAGTCAATACTCGTTATCGGGTGACTAGTTCCGACACGCTGTCGAATAACAAGGCGGCGTCACTCATTGCTGATGCCATTATGTTTGACCCGCAAGCAGTGCAACTTGTTGCTCGTTTTGGCGGCGACAACCTCGAAATGGAAAAAGATTGGGAGCTGATGAGCGAATTCGACAAAGATGAACTCATTCGCAAGAAGATTATCCGTGAGTTATGATAAACAATTTGGCTAAAATTTTTCTATTGAGCATAGCAGTTTGGAGGTTTAAACAATGGTAAAAATAATTCTTTCCGATATTGACGGTACTTTTCTTAAAGACGACAAAAAAACAACTATCCTACATGCTGAGGCGATTAAATCCGTCGTCGCTAAGGGCTTGAAATTTGTCTTTGTCTCTGCGCGAATGCCTGAAGCGATTTATCCGATAACCGACGCAATCAGCATGGCTCACACGCCTGTTATCAGCTATAGTGGCGGACTTGTACTAACGGAGAATGAGGAAGTTATTTTCGATAAAAAAATTTCCGCCGAAGATACGAAAAATATTTTGGCGGAAATGAAATGTGGCTGGCAAGACGTTACAATAAATTTCTACACCGGTCGTCGCTGGTTTGTCGAAAAAATAGATTGGCGGGCTCAACGTGAAGTCGACATCATGTCCGCTCAAGTTGAAGTTGCCAACTTTGACGAATTGTTAAGCGAAAATATTACGCCGAACAAAATTTTAGTTATGTGCGAACCGTCGACTTGTCGAAATATGGAGATTGAACTTGGAAAAAATTTTCCTGCGCTTAACGTCGTTCGTTCAGCACCACATCTTTTAGAGATAATGGACAAGAGTGTCTCTAAGGCAACGGGCATTGAAGTCTTACTCAAGCATTACGGCTACACTATAGACGAAGCTATTGCGTTCGGGGACAATTATAATGATGCTGAAATGCTCAAACTTATTCCGCAAAGCGTGGCTATGGCAAATGCTCCCGATGATGTAAAGAAACTCGCTTATGCTGTCACTGACTCGAACGAAGACAGCGGAATTTATACATACCTTGTCAAAGTTGGAATAATTTAACGAGTAGCGTCTAATGTTGAAGTTGAGCATTGATTTCTTTCTGCAATTTGTTAAGAGCGTTATTGAGTGGAACGATACCTGTAATGATTTTATGAATTTCCGTATCGGCGTAAAGCATAGCGGAATTATAATTCTTGAACTTGAAGGGCATTATAGCTTCGTCCATAGCCGAGCTTATGTCAATGGTCGCTATGGCGGCAGTTTCATTTGAATCCCACGAAAAAATTTCTTGAGCCTCTACAGAGGTGATAACGTCGCGGCGAACCGGTAAAGCTTGAGATTTTTTCAAAATTAACTGTTGTGTTGTTTTATCGTAGCAAATTTTCTTTAGCAAAGCCCAAGCTAAATCTTTATTTCGAGTTCGAGAACTTATAGCGACAAGTAAGGAATCCATAGCTGAAATATTTCCTCCGGAAGATCCGGCAGGCATTTTCACGCAGTCCCACTCAAAAGAGGAATATTTTTTTATCTTCCAAGGATAAGGCTTGTATGTTCGATAGTGAGCAAAAGTAAACGGTCTGAAGGCGACGCGTCCAAAATCAAAATCTTTTGGAGAGACTTCAAAATTGCCATTCAAGCTACGCAGCTCCATTAAAAATTTTATCGACTCTTCCATACGTGAATCAGCAAAGTAAGAAGTTCTGCCATCGTCACGGAAAAATTTTACACCGTTAGAAATTGCAGCTTGTTGCCAAGAATAATCGTAGCAACCGAATTGGTCGAGAATACCATCACCATCAGTGTCACGGGTAACTTTGCGGCAAATATCCAAGAAATCTTTCCACGTCCAATTATTTTTCGGAAGTGCAATGCCTTCTTTAGCGAGCAACATTTTATTCACGAACATGAAGGTTAAATTACTTTCGCACGGCAAGGCGTATGAAATATTTTCGTATTTCCCAAAGTTAAACGCACTTGGATAGTAAACGTCGGCGGAAAAACTTTCATCAGCGGCAATGAGATTTTCCAAATTCATCAGTGCACCGATTGAAGCGTAGAGATTAAAATCTTCAGCCAAAACGAAGAAAACATCGGGTTCAGAGCCGGCAATAAATTTTTCGGCAAGCCACTCGCTATAATCTTCTTTTTTTATGCCGCTGACGTATTTGACTGTGACATTAGGATTTTCTGCCTCGAAATTTTTTCTAACCTCGTCAATTATTGCGTAAGTCTCGCCCTGTGGTACGTTCCAATTACTTCCAGCGAAAATTCCAACCGTCAAAGTTACTTGCGAGCGTGCTTGATACATCATTGCAAAGATGATTACTGCTACGCAGGTCGCCGCTAAAATTTTCTTGCGCATGATTCAACTCACTTTAGAAGACAAGCCGGTTTGCACAGCCCAAATTGCTAACTGTGTCCTGTCGCGCAAGTTGAGCTTTGACAACGCCGAACTCAAAGCATTTCTGATTGTCCCTTCCGATAAAAATAATGTTTCGGCAATTTCTTTGTTGGAAAGTCCGCGCCCGACTAAACTTGCAATGCTACGTTCCGTGCGATTCAAATCCTTAACGTCCCTATCATCTAGCTCCGGTGTAATACTCGTTTGCGCCAGCTGATTGAACAGCCGAACGACTTTGGTAATGACGCCTTGATTGAGAATTGAGCCGCCGTTCATGACAGTGTAAATAGCCGAAGTCAATTCTTGCACCGAACAACCTTTGAGCAGATAGCCGCTTGCTCCATACTTGAGCGCGTAAAAAACATACTCATCATCATCAAAAGTTGTTAGGATAATTATCTTCACGTCAGGAAATTTCTTCTTGACCGCTTTTGTACATTGCACGCCGTCAAGTTCCGGCATACGAATATCCATCAAGATGATGTCCGGCAAAGTTTTCTTGAGCAAATCCAAAACTTTTCTGCCGTCCTCAGCCAAGCCGACAACTTTGATGTCATTGTTCACGTCAAGAATGATTTTTAAGCTCTCGCGAATAAGTTCTTGGTCGTCAGCTATCAAAACTTTTATCATTGTCGACCTCCCGATTGAGCGGGATCATCGCTTCAACGATAAATCCCTCATCACTCCAATAATTAATTGTTCCGTGCAAAAGCTCCAGTCGCTCGCGCATGTGTTTTAGCCCAAAGCCTTGCTTAACTTCGTCACAACCCTTACCGTTATCAGCAATCACAATCAGCAAATAATTTTCATTACCGCCGATTGTAATTTTCACTTTGGTAGCGTGCCCGTGACGTTTGGCGTTGGTTATGCTCTCCTGCAACACGCGATAGATAACGTTCTCTTGGTCTTGGCGAAGATTATCCGACCAGCTGAAAATATCGAAAGTAATTTCCATGCCCGACGACTCGGAATAATTGCGCGTCATCTCCATAAGTGCTTGTTGAAAAGGCAAACGCTCCAAATCATCAGGACGCAATTTTTTCATGGAACGGCGAACGTCGGTTATGCCTTTCTTGGCGGTATCCCGAATTTTATTGAGCTGTTGCTTTGTAACTTCGGGCGCGATTTCCAAAGTCATAATGCAGGCGTCGAGACCAGCAACAATTCCTGTAAGCGCGTGTCCTAACGTGTCGTGAATTTCGCGGGCAAGTCGATTTCTTTCGCGAGTTTCAGCCATTTGCTCAACTTCTATTGCATAAGCGCGAAGCCGTTGATTTGCTTCCTCTAACTTCTCGTTCAACAAGCGGATTCGTTCTTTTTCTTCGTGCTTATTTTTAACCAGCAAGACAAGATAGAATACAAAGACGACGATATTTATTGAGTAGAAAGTATTTCGCAGAGCCAAGATGACAGCTTTGGCGTCGGCATTGTAGTAGGACGCATAAGCCTCGAACGAAATTATTTTCGTCTGAAAAATTGCCATGTTATAGTTGGCAATGAAGTAAAGGCAAATCATCGCAACTAAGAGCGTATATTCCTGCCGGTGTCCTTCGTATTTGTACATCAAATCCGCCACGACTAACAAGACTATTCCGTCATAAGATAAATTCAAAAAGCGCATCAGGAACATGCAAATTATAATTTCCGCCGCG
This sequence comes from uncultured Selenomonadales bacterium, assembly GCA_946403735.1. Taxonomy (GTDB): domain Bacteria; phylum Bacillota; class Negativicutes; order Selenomonadales; family Selenomonadaceae; genus Quinella. The sequence goes on along the minus strand of CAMJAZ010000118.1, from coordinate 1,440 downwards.
AACAGGCAATACCTAACATGTCGACGTTGACTTTTCCTGTAAAAATATCCAACCAAGATAAACAGCAAAAATGCAACAGTCGTCGTGAAAAAGATTACGTCAGACGAGGGAGGCACTGCTCCTGCCGATTCCAGGAATGCCCGCGCTGTCATTGCTTGATTGATTCGCTCTTGCGTCAGACACATGAACGCCATAAGAATGAAAATCACAAAGCCATTGTAACCGTAAAGCAGACTGTGCATTTCCCTGACGTTCAAAAATTTTTGCATATCGAATTCCAACTTTCAAATTTTCTCATTAGCCCCGTAGACGCCCCAGAATCGCCTACAACGCATTTTTGGACTTTCGCGAAAAAAAACGTGAACACCTTTGGAAGTACCTTGTAGAGGCTCTCAGAGCCCTTAACGGCGATTCCTGCAATCAATCCCAACTCTCAAGTTCAGTAGCGGAAATATTTTCGGCTGAAAGTAATTTTGTCGGCAACTTTATGATTTTTTCGACTTGCTCGCCCGCTAAAACTTTATAAGCACGGTCGGCAGCTATCTTTCCAATTTGTCGAGGCGATTGTCCAGCGGTTGCCGTCATTCTCCGCGAAAAAATCATTTCTTTAGTTTCAGGCACGCCGTCAACGCCATAAACTTTCACATCGCGCCGATTGTTATTTTGCAAGGCGGCAAGTGCGCCCATTGCGGCGGGGTCGTTGAGTGCCATGACTATATTTATTTCGGGGTGAGTGCGAATCATTTTTTCCATAACTGGCATTGCAACTTCTAATTGACCTAAACATTCCGATTCCGCGACGACTTGAAAATTTTTGCTCTCGGCAATCTTATCGAGGAATCCTTGAATCCGGTCAATCGAAGAGCGCGCCTGAGAATGTTTTAGCAAAGCAATTTTCCCGCCGGAAGAATTTTTCAGCAAATGTTCGGCGCATTGCACGCCCGCATTGTAATTATCAGACACGACCGTACAGACAACCAAAGAATCATCTTCAACGTTTGTATCAATCGCTATGACGGGAATTTTCGCGGCGTGAGCAAGCTCCAGCGCGGGTTCAATCTTCGTCCAGTCAACTGGATTTATAAAAATCAGTTCGACGCCCAAATCAATTAGCTCGCGAATTTCTTCCATTTGCCTTTCTACGTTGAGTGCAGGGTCACGAGAAATTAAAATGTCGCCGTGATTTTCAACGATTGTTCGGATTTCTTCGTCAATGATTTCATAAAATGGATTGTTCAGCGTCATGTAAACTGCTCCGAGCTTGCGCCGATGTTCATTTTGTCGCAAAGAATAATCTGTTTGAATAAAATGATAAAATCCTGCCGTCAAGAGTGCAAGCCCAACTGTCACTATCAAAATCTTTCGCATGAAAAACACTCCGTCGATATTATACAGCAAAAGAGCCCCAATCGAGGCTCTTTTTTAAAGGTAAGGATAGTT
>CAMJAZ010000117.1 GCA_946403735.1 uncultured Selenomonadales bacterium | reverse complement strand
GTTCTTTCCGCATAAAATTTTCCTCCTAAAATTTTTTTTATTATAGCACAAATTTCTTCTATAACACCCGTTAAGAAAAACTTATATAAACTCGGACGAGTTCACTTTTGCCAGACGTTCCTATTTCTCAAAAATTTTTCAATCGTAATTATTTTTAATTGCCGTTAGCGCAACGCGTTAAATAAAAAATATCCTCCGTAGATTTACGAAGGATAAATTTTTTTGATTAGCTTTCGTTGCTATTCCTATTAATATTTTTTTGTGCATTACCAGCCGCCGCTAAAAAATCTAAATCGTCTTCAAAAAGTTCAACTTTTTTTCTGCGCTCATTCAACAATCTTTCAAACAACGACTGTTTTATTGAACTCAACGGCGAAAAATCTGTTTCGCAAAATTCTTTTTCAATATCCACTTGACTACCCCCCCCTATTTTGGTTTATAATAATATACGATTTTACTTTTAAAGTATTACAAAAAGAAATTTTAGCGGAGTCATGTGAATGAAAAAAACTTTTTACTTCGGCATGGCAATTATTGTCATCTTGATTTTATGTCTTTTAAGCTACGCAATTTATTTAAATCGGCACAGCGAAGATATAATCGCCGAACGTATGGACAATATGAAATTGTCTTTGCAATGTTCGGAAGTAAAAGTCCGCAACATTCAGCCCGTAGTAAATATGTCGCTGATAAATCTTTATTCAAATGAACTGACAGATATTGTTTCGCTGATTGAAGGACGCGTTGAAAATGAATTTGTCGGCATTTCAGACCGCGTTGAACCTGGTACGCCGATTGTTGAACTTGTAAACGAAACAATTCCGCTGAAAATTAAACAAGCTGACAGCGATATTGCTGAAGCTGAAGCGATGTTGACACGTGCAAAAAATACTTACGCAAGATATGAACAACTTGTAGCCGAAAGTGCCATTTCCCTTGAAAAATTTGATGAAGCCGTCGCGCAGTTAAAAGCGGCTGAAGCTAGGCTGGAAAATTTCCGTTCGCAAAAGGAACAACTTTTAATTCAACAATCGCGCCAAATTGTAACTTCATCAATCAGCGGTCAAATCTTGAAAATTTATAAACCGATTGGCTCTTACGTGACAATGGGAATGCCAGTTGCACTTGTTGGCAACTTCGATAAGCTTTACTTCAAGACTGCACTTTCTGACAGTATATCCTACAACGTCATTTTAAATCAAGTGTTGGAGATAAAATTTCCGTCGGGTGAAAATTTTTCCAAAACTTACGGCGCAAAATATGAAAGTAGCAATCAAGGCGATAATGAAATTTTTAATGCACGAATCATTGAAATTTCCCCGCCTATGACTGAATCCGCGTCCATACGGCAAATAGTTTTTGAAATCGACAATCATTCTGGCTTGCTGGAACCTGGCTTTTATAATGACGTTACAATAACAAATAAAATGCCGAAAAAATGTTTGTCCGTGCCAACTGATGCGATGCTTGACGATAAATTTCATTCTTTATTCGTTGTAGAAAACGGCGTCTTGAAGAAAAAATATGTTACGGCAGGACTTGACGACGGAAAATACGTTGAAATTTTATCTGGGCTTTCAGCTGGTGAAATTGTCGTGACTTCGGAAACTGGCGGCTTGCAGGAAGGTATAGCAGTTGAAGTTAATTTGGAGGAGGATTAACGGCAATGGCGGAAGACGGCAGTAAAATTTTCAGTCGTGAGGCATTGGACAAATTAAGATCGCCAGAAAAACTTGATACGTTATTGCCGATAACGACGCCGCTGACTTGGATGGGTTTATCGGCAGTCGTACTTCTTTTATTTTCAGTAGTTTTATGGTCAATCTTCGGTTCATTCACAGAAAAAGCTGACGGAATGGGAATGATAATGGATTCGGCTGGCGTCGTCAACATTTCACACATACGCGGCGGCAAAGTTACTGAAGTTTACATTCATTCTGGCTCACATATTCACGAAGGCGAAGTTATTGCCCGCGTTGAACACCTTGAACAGGCGGCTGATACACAAATTGCGCGTCATGCTCCTGAACTTGCTGAAAATAAACGTGAAATGACTGAACGCGTTTATCAAGCCGACAGTAAAGAATATCAAGAAACGATTATCGAAGAAATTAAAAGCGATTATGCTGGCGTCGTCGATAGAGTTTTCATAAGGAACGGAAATATAATTAATAGCGGCGCTCCTGTTTGTACAGTTAGACTTACTGAAAAGCGAAATGATTTAACTGGCGTCCTTTACATTCCAGTGGAAAAGGGCAAGCGCATTAAACCAGGTCAATCAATTCAGCTTGCACCCAACGGCGTCGACGTGGCACTTTCAGGAAGTTTGATTGGCATTGTTAGGAGCGTTTCAGAATATCCAGTTACTCTGCAAGATGTTGAATATACGCTTGGAAATCCGCAACTCGCGCAGATGATTATGGCGTCGGGCAACGGCGGAATTATGGAAATTGTTTTTGATTTAGTCAAAGATAAAAATTCTGAATCGGGATATTTGTGGACAACTTTTGTCGGTGAACATAAAGAAATAAGCGCGGGAAGTTTTTGTACGGGTTCGATTATCATTGACAGACGCCCACCTATAGAAAAAGTTTTTTATAATTTAAGTCAATGGTTGAGAAATCGGTAGCTAGTGGAAATTTTTATGGAAGTATTGTCGAAGATTAAAAATTTTTTTAGTAGTAACAATAAGCGCGTCAAAGTGCCGACCGTTTTGCAAATGGAGGCTACGGAATGCGGCGCGGCGTCGTTAGCGATGATATTAGCGCATTACAAGTTATGGATACCGCTTGAAAAACTGCGTCAAGAATGCGGCGTCAATCGTGACGGCTCAAAGGCTAGCAACATTATGAAGGCGGCAAAACGTCGTAATTGCGAAGTTCACGGCTACCGTTGGGAAGCTGATGATATTCGTGAAGAAGGAGAATTTCCGATGATAATTCATTGGGAATTCAATCATTTTTTAGTTTTAGAAGGAATTATCGGCGATACAGTTTACCTCAACGATCCCGCAATGGGAAGGCGTACTGTTCAATGGGACGAATTTTTAACGTCGTACACGGGCATTTCAATAACCATTGCGCCAAATGAAAATTTTCAACCTGCGGGACAAAAATATAGCGTCGTCAAGGCGATTTATCAAAAACTGTTGCAAGATAAACCTGCAATGTTTTTCTTGATAATCCTTTCGCTGTGTATGATAATTCCAGGCTTAGCATCACCGATATTCAGCCAAGTTTTTTTAGATGAAATTTTAACTGGCAAGCATCGCGACTGGATGATAAATTTCTGCGCGGCAATGACCATATCATTTGTAATTTGCGGCGTGATGACGTGGTTGAGAGCAATAATTTTGACGCGCTGGCAACAAAAATTAACGTTGTCAGATTCGTCAAGTTTTTTTTGGCATTTACTGCGCTTGCCAATGCAATTTTTTCATCAGCGCTACGCGGCGGAAGTTGCTAGCCGTGTGAATTTCAACGAATCAGTTGCAGGCGTTTTATCTGGCAACGCGGCAACGGCAGTTTTAGATTTTTTCGTAGCGCTATTCTTTTTATTTTTGCTGTTCCAATATAACGTGAAATTAACGTTAATCGGCGTATTTTTCACAGCGTTGGATATAGCAATTTTTTTTGCAATGCGCCAAAAGTTGACAGATTTAATAATGAGGATACAACAGGACGCTGGCAAAGAATACGGCGTGGCGATGAACGGACTTTTAATGATTGACAGCATAAAGGCGAATGGTACGGAGGCAGATTTTTTTACAAAGTGGGCAGGTTACCGCGCAAAAGTTTTGACGGCGACGCAGGAAACGCAACTTTGGCAACTTTCATTTTCACTTTTACCAACGCTTTTAGCGGGCTTGAACAGCGCGTTGATAATGACATTCGGCGGCTTTTCAATCATGGATGGCGCAATGACAGCTGGTATGTTCGTTGCCTTTCAAAGTTTAATGGGAAATTTTCAAGGACCTGTAAATAGTTTGCTCGGCTTGAATCAAGCACTGCAGACAACTGAAATGCAAATGCACCGCTTAGACGACGTGCGAAGATACGACGCTGATAAATTGAATTACCCTGACGATGAAAAATTTTCATTTCCGAAAAAAAGATTGTCGGGCGAATTGGAATTGCGAAATATAACTTTCGGCTACAGCCCGTTGGATAAACCTTTGCTTGAAAATTTTAATTTGCACTTAGCGCCAGGACGTTGGGTAGCGATTGTAGGTTCATCAGGCAGTGGAAAATCTACGTTGGCAAAAGTCGTGACTGGGCTTTACGAAGAGTGGGAAGGGCAAGTACTTTTTGACGGCGTGGACAGGCGAGAAATTCCCCGTGCAGTTGTAGTAAATTCCCTTTCGGCAGTTGACCAAGATATTTTTCAAATTTCTGGCACTGTTCGACAAAATATAACTTTGTTTGATGATTCGGTAAAGCAAGCGGACGTTATGAAAGCGGCACAAGATGCCTGCATTCACGACGATATTTTGAAGTTGGAAGGCGGCTATTCAGCAGAAGTCAAGGAAGGCGGATTAAACTTCAGCGGCGGTCAACGTCAACGCCTTGAAATTGCCCGTGCACTTTCGATTAACCCTTCAATTTTGGTGTTAGACGAAGCGACTAGCGCCCTTGATCCAGTTACTGAACAAATTGTGCTTGAAAATATTCGTCATCGTGGTTGCAGTTGCTTAATCGTGGCTCATAGACTTTCGACAATTCGTGACTGCGACGAAATTATTGTACTTGAACATGGAAAAGTGGTTGAACGCGGCAAACATCGCGATATGGTTCAACACGACGGACCGTACAGGCGCTTGATTGAGGAACGCGACGACGATAATAATAACGAAATTAAAGATTGAGGAGGACATTTTTATGAAACGTATTGCAAAACTTTTTCTTATTGGTTGCCTTATGACGGGAACTTTTTTAATCAGCGGCTGTGAGGAAGGCAGCTATAGTTTTGAGCATAGCTCATCAGTTGAAGTCAGTACAGATTCTGGCGTAAATTATTCTACAAGCTATTCTGAAACGCGGTCGGCAAATGGGCTTTTAACTTACAAACTCAACGACGTTAATTTACTTGACGGCAAAACAGAAATTTATTTGAGCATTACGAATAACGGCGATAAAGATACTACTTTGAACGCGATAACAATTTCTTTCAAGGCTACTGATTCAAAAGGAAATGTCATAAGCGACGGCATTTCTACGTTTGATAAATTGTCAATCCAACTGCCGAAAGACAAGGAAGTCTACGAATCTTTCACGATTGAAGACCCTAACTATAAAAAATTTGACAATGATTTCAATATCAACTGTGAATTTAATGACGTGGTATTAAATCCGCCTTTGGAATAAAAATTTTCATGGGGGCATAAATTTTGGAATTACTTTCAGGCGAGCGCTTTATTTTTGACGACGAAAAAAATTTTTTAAAAATCATCAAAGGCAAAATTGAAGTTTATTTCATAAACAAAGACGCTGAAAATTTTCGTCAAATGTTTGTAATGAACAGGAAAGCTGGCGAATTTATTTTTCCTGCGTTTGACGATTTTAATGTTGTCGAAACGATGATTTATGCCGCCGAAGATTCTATCATTGAAAAAATTTCGCCCGCGCAGATTGATTCTGATGAAATGCGCCGTGCAATGACGAATTGGTTTGAAAATTTAATTTCATTGCAATGGTTGAGATTGCTTGCCGATAAAGGCGACGAAGATTTAAAAACGTGGCTTGATAAAAATATTTTTGACGATTGCGGCGACGATAAAGAAAAAATTTTTAACACATTCCTACATAACGAACAAACTTTTTCAATGCTGGTTGGTATACGTTTCCGCGCAGATGAAAAGCAACTTGGTGAAAGAATTGACATTCGCAAGCGCCAAAAACGCCGTTTAGTCGAAGATTCAATCAGCACACTTTTAGGCGAAGACAAAATTTTTTATGAAGACGACAATAAAAATAAGTCTGCGCAGAAAAGCGAAGACGCCGCCTTCATCGTTAAAATAGTTGCCGCCGCAATGAA
>CAMJAZ010000116.1 GCA_946403735.1 uncultured Selenomonadales bacterium | reverse complement strand
TGCGGTTGAAAATCATTTTGTGCCGCCAGAATTAAATTCTGCAGAAGGCGGCAAGACTTACGAAAATTTCATTGAGATACCGACAAAAAAATTTAACAATTTCTGCAAAAAAAATCGTATTTCTGCACAAATTGCCTTATCTTTTTTAGTGGCACAGGCTGTTCAAGCGGCGCACCCCGACAACGAAAAAATTATAAGCGTGCGCAGTCCCGTAAGTACAAGAACACCGCTGAAAGTGCCGAATACTTTTCAAAATGCAAGCATACCGCACATTTTCTTAAACTTTGAGCCGCGTTTTCTTATGGGCGAATTGTCTGACGAAAACTGGAAAAAAATCAAGGCTGATTTTTCCGACCAATGTACATATGAAAATTTGGCGGCGTTTACAAATAAAATTGGGGGAATTTTTTCCAAAAAAAATTCCGCCGAGCGCTTTGAATTGATTAAATCTTACAAAGTGCAGACGGATATTTTTGCAAATTATATGGGCAAAGTGCTTGCTGACGATGTAGCGGAATACACGGAATTTTTTTACCCAAATATTCCCGCGACATATCCTTTTATGGTGTACGCAATTACTTTGGGCGAAAGAATTATTTTTAGAATTACACAGCCATTTGAAAATAAAATTTACGTGGAAAATCTTTTAAAATGTTTCCAGCAGTCAGAATTATGCTGATAGATTAAGGTTAATTTTTGGTATTATTTCACCTTAACAATCAAGTTGTTCAAGTTCATTGTGTTCAAATAAGTTACTTCGGGGTTCATGTCAAAAACCATACGAATACCAAAATTTTCTGTTGGATTTTCGCCTTTATGAATACGATAATATTCAGCGGGGTCAAACTGTATGCCGTCGTCTCTGAATCGCAACTTAAATCCATCCGCACCATACATAATTTTAACCGTCAATCGATGTTCCTTGCCGTCGCGAAAAGCCCATGACAAAATATTTTTTCCCAACTCTTCAATGAAAAGCGGGTACAAATAAATCTGTCGTTCGTTGCCGCCATGCGCCTTTACAAAATTTGCCGCCGACTCACAGCAACTGCAAAGTTTTTCAATGTCGCCAATTTCCCATTCAAGAAAATTTTCTTTCGCGATGCCATATGAGTCCGACTTCAAAATTAAATTTTCCCAATCGAAGGGATTTTTTTTTGTCGCGTATGTTACATAAACAATTATAAAAAGCAATGTCGCAGTTACGGCGGCGGAATAGCTGTACCAAATCGCATCCACTCCGAAAGTCAAAGGCGCCTTCAACGCAAAAACCGCCACGCAAATTGTCAGCACCGTTAAAATTACGTTGCCCGCCATAAAATTTGTTAATCCGCGCAGGTAGCCAACGTAACACAAAATCAGACTTCGGAAAATAAATTGCGTCGAAAATATTTGCAATCCAAATGAACTTAAGGCGATAAGTTCGGCATCATCGGTAAAAATTTGAACTATCCAAGATGACACGGCGCAAGTTACGACAATTAAAATTAAATTTATCGTTATAGATTTGCGGAACATAATCTGCAAAATTTCTTTCAGCCCGTCTCTATCCTCTTCGCCGTTTGTAATTCCCGTAACCGTTGCCGTCATTTCGCCAATGCCCTGCGCAAAACAAACAAGAATTTCTCCGATTTTAGCAACAATAGTAAACGCGGCTACATATATTGCCGATCCGAATTGCAAAAATGCGGCGTTCAACGCGCCAGTCGTCAGAGCCAGACACAGCGCATTAAAAAAATAGGGCGTGCCGTAGGATAAAATTTTTTTGACACGGTGAAGTTCCACAAACTTTAATGAAAATTGAATTGTGCGCTTTTTTCCGAAAAATCTAACCAGTACCAAAATTCCCGCTATGTAGTAGCTGAAAGTGGTTGCCAGCGCCATTCCCATTACTCCGCCTTGCAATACAAAAATATTCAGCAGGTCGAAGACAATGTCCAAAACAAAAACTATCAGCACCGCCGCAACGTTTGTTTTGTTGTCGCCTTCAATCTGCAGAATTGCGGGCAACGTCACAATTACGGCAATTATCGGCAAGACTGGCAGGTAGCCCAGCATATAATCTTTGGTTAAAATAAAAAGTTCCGTGTTCGGCGTCAAGCCTAAACTTTGACATACAGGTGACGCGAACATCAAAACCAAAACTGTACAAGCTGTGGTAAATCCAACTGATACCGCAAGCGTCGTAGAAAACACGCGGTTAATTTCGTCAATGTTTCCTTTTCCCGATTCGTTACTGCATATTGTTGAATTTCCTGCGGACATGATACTGGCAACTGCAAGCCCGATTAAAATTACAGGCGTGACCATTCCTTCCGCCGCTACTGCTTGTGCGCTAAGAAAAAGTCCAGTTAATGCCGTGTCAATTACTTCGCAGATTGACATTACAATTTGGCTCAAGATTATTGACGGCAACATCCGATTTATATAACTTGAGATAAAAGTTTGTTTCATTTAATGCCTGCAAGATATTCCGCCGACTCAATAAACAGTTTGCGGAATTTTTCTTCGCTTTCTTCGTTGTAACAATTTCCCGCGTAACGTTCCAAGAAAATTAAATTTTCGAGTTTACTTTCATCAAGAACACTGGCACCAAAAAGGCTGTCCGTCGCGGCGGAATTGTTTGTGTCAAGGTCGATTGATTCCTGTATCAATTTTTCAAAGTCGCCCAAACTCGTAATATCTTTGTGGTAAATGAAACGTACGACGCGATCCAAATTTGAAATATTTCCTTCAAAGTACGGGTAATTTATATGCGCCTCAACAAAATTAACCTGCTCTTGAACTTTGGCGATAAGTTTTTCGGGAGTGTCGCCTTCTTCTTTCACAAGCAACATTGGGTAAGTTCCCGCGAAAAGTCCGACTGATGACAGCGACAAACTGTCACTTCTGCCGTAATGGGTGAACCGAACAACCGCGCGATTGGAATTGTTGAAAGCCGCAACCGCCATTGCACAGGCTGTGAGATAGGCGACATTTCCACGCAACTTTTCTTTGGGAATGGCAAGAGGGAACATTTTAACCGCGCCTGTCATTTTCGTTACTTCATGATCTGGCTTGAGTGGCATTTCTTCTTCACTCAAAGAATTTTCACCGCGAAAGATTTTTTCACAATATGCCGCCGCTTCCTCATAAGCTTTTGTACCTTTTTCACGTTCTGGCGCTTCTAGCAGATAAAAATAAAAATCTGGAGGCAAATTATAATTCGCGTCTTGATAGCAAGCAAAAAGTTCATTTAGAATTAACAGCACCGAAAATCCGTCGCTGATGATGTGATGAAAATCCAAAAACAAATATTTTGCTGAAGGCGTGCAATAAATTTCGCCGCGCCAAAAATTTCCGCCCGTCATTGCAAACGGTTTAACCAATTTACTTTTCAAGTCTTCAAATTCAGCGTCCGACAAATTTGTAATTTCAATCGGCTTGAAAAGTTTTTCATCGTAAACTTGCCGATATTCGCCGCTTTCGTCCTCAATCAATTTTGTTTTCAGCGCGGGGTGATGAGCCATAACTTTATTAACGGCGTTTTTCATTTTCTCCAAGTCTATGTCGTCATTCAATTTGAAAAAGCAAGGTATGTTGTTGTACAAGGCGTCGGGATTTGCCTTGAACATTTCCAAATACATTTTTTGAGATAAATTAAGAGAATGCGGTTTTTTCATTGCGTCAGAATTTTGCGCTTGAATATCTTCGACACTGTCGAGACTATCGCAGTAAGCCGCCAAATTTCGCGGTGTCCGATATTGATAAATCGAGGAAATGTTCACGCCAGGATTATCGCATTCGGTAATCAACATTATGGTAGTAAGCGAATCGCCGCCCATTTGGAAAAAATCGTCATTGACTCCGACAATTTCCAAATCAAGAGCACGCGCCATTTTTTCACAAATAAATTTTTCAGTTTGAGTCGTTGGTTGTTCATAATCTTCCAAATTGCGTTTGGGAATAGGCAGTTGCTTTTTGTCAACTTTCTGATTTTGATTGAGCGGAATTTTATCAATCTGAACGGTAAAAGACGGAATCATATAAGACGGCTTTGTCTTCGCAATAAAATTATGCAAGGCTGCAATGTCAACTTTTTTATCGCTGACTACATAGGCAACAATATATTTTCCGCCAGATTTTTTATCAAGGGCAACCACGACCGTATCTTTTATTCCTTCAAAGCGACGAATTATTTCTTCAATCTCCGGAAGTTCAACGCGATAACCGCGAATTTTAACTTGAAAATCAATGCGCCCGTAAAATTCCAAAAAGCCGTCATTATTATATTTGGCAAGGTCGCCCGTGTGATAGACTTTGACTTTTTCGTTGCCGACTTCTATTTCATTAAATTTTTCCGCAGTCAGTTCGGGACGTTTCCAATAACCTGCCGCAATTTGCGGACCGGCAAGGCAAAGTTCGCCAATTTCACCGAGCGGCAGAAGTTTGGTTTTAGTTTCTTTGTCAACGATAAACGCCGCGCAGTTATAAAGCGGTCTGCCGATTGGAATCGGATTATAAGTCTTGCCTTTCTCCAACTCAAAATAAGTGGCGTCGACGGTAAATTCGGTCGGTCCGTAAGCATTGAAAATTTTTCCACTGACGTTGGGGACTTGTGTCATTGCCTCGCCGCCCAAACAAATATAATCAAGGTCAAGCATTTCTTTTGAGGCAAGTATTTGTCCGAAACGTGTTGTATAGCCGCCGCCGTTGATTTTATTTTTTTCTATAAATTTCTGCATTTCAAAAATATCATGGCGCGCAAGTTCAGGAACAATAAAAAGTGTTCCGCCAGTCATCAAGACTGGGTACAAGTCTTCAACTGACGCATCGAAGGCAAAATTTGAATGGCAAGCAATACGGCTGTTTTCAGTCAACGCCCAACGATTTTTTATAAAGTGGACAAAATTTAAAAGCGCTTTATGTTGAATCATAACGCCTTTGGGCTTGCCAGTCGTGCCAGAAGTGTAAATCATATACGCCAAATTTTCTGGCGACGTTTTGTAATTTCTAGACGGCGAGGAAATTTTTTCAATCTCGGAGAAAATTTTTTCGGTGATTGTAATTTTTGATTCGGAATCCTCAAGCATATAAGAAATGCGCTCTTCGGGATAATCCAAATCAATCGGCATATACGCCGCGCCGATTTTCCAAATACCGATAACTGCCGCCATAAATTCTTTGACTCTGCCCATACGAATTGCGACGAATTGATTTTCCTCTGCGCCGTTTTTAATCAGCCACGCCGCAACTTTGTCTGAAAGTTCGTCAAGTTCCATGTAGCTTAAAGCAGAATTTTCATCGGCAACTGCAATTTTTTCAGGCGTTTTTGCAACTTGAACTTTGAACAAGTCAAGCCACGTTTTAGTTGTGTCGTATTTAAATTTTTCGCCTGTCGATACTTCTAAAATTTTTTTAATGTCCATACTCATTTTTCACCCGCAAGATATTTCGCCGCGTCGAAATACAAATCTCTAAATTTCAACATACTGGCTTCGTCGTAGGCATTACCCGCATAGCGCACAAGGAAAATAAAATATTTGTCCGCGTTTTCGCCGAAAAAGTTAAATTTTGAATCTGCCGTGCTGTTGTCAAAAACGCTTACGCCGAAAAGGCTGTCTGTTATGGCGGAGTTATTACTGTCAAGCATCATCCATTTTTTTATCAACTTTTCAAAGTCACCTATTTTTGTAATGTCTTTGTGATAAATAAATCTTACAAGTCGTTCTTGATTTTCAAGGTTGCCTTTGAAGTAGGAATAATTTATGTGCGCGTCGGCAAAACTTACTTGCTCTTGCACTTTGGCGATGAGCGTTTCGGGCGTATCGTCGTCTTCCTTAATAAGAAAAACTGGATAGCGATTCAAGAAAATTCCTACCGATGACAAAGACAAACTGTCACTTCTGCCGTAATGGGTACACATGATGACAGCGCGATTGGAATTGTTGAAAGCCGCAACTGCCAACGCGCAAGCTGTAAGGTAGGCGACATTTCCACGTAACTTTTCTTTCGGAATGGCAAGAGGGAACATTTTAACCGCGCCTGTCATTTTCGTTACTTCATGAT
>CAMJAZ010000115.1 GCA_946403735.1 uncultured Selenomonadales bacterium | reverse complement strand
GAAATCGCATCACGCGATTTACGCGGGCGGGCGCGCGTCCTTGCGCTCCCCTACTTTTCCTACGTTATAAAAATTGCCAACTTCATTTTTTATTCAACTCCACCTAATCAACACTCCCTAGTCGCTACAACTTTTTCTTCAACGAACACAATTTTTGATCTGCCGTTGACATTTCTATCTTCAAAAAATTTTACGCAAACTTGTCCCGCCGCATTGACTTGCATTTTAAATAGAATCGTTTCAGTTTCGTACAACGCCGAATCAATTTTAACGTCGCCTATATAAACTGCGTCGCCACGTTCGACAGGCAATTCAACTTCATTGCAAAAACTTTGATAAATTGACAGCCGCCACTTATTTTTTTTCAGCTCATCAGTAGAAATCGGCTTGTACGGCGTGACAAATCCGCGCAGTTCATTCCGCTTTATGCAACGAAAAAACTTTTCGCCGCGTTGAATGTAAATTCCACCTGCTGAAAGATTTTTCATCTTGACACGCAGGTTATCTTCATCAGTCAGCTTGCGATACCTAGCCGCACCAATCGCCGCGCTAAGTGTAATTTCTTCACGTTCAAAATTTTCAGCGTCAAAAATTTCCTCGCCAAAATAATTTTCCAGCACGTCTAAAAAATAATCTACCAACGACGTACCGCCGCTAACTTCAACCGCCGTCACTTCTTCAGCTGAAATTCCAGCGTCGTCCAAAATGTCATCAAACATCGCAATAATTTTTTCCTTGACGCCGTCCCTTTCAATCGCCGTGAAAATTTCCTGCCGCGTCAATTCAAATTCGTACAAGTTGCCCTTGCCGTCAATCAAACTGCCGCTTGAAATTTCTTCCTCATCAATAAAAATTTCTTCCTTCATACTGGCAATCAACGTCATCAATTCAAACGGCTTGTCACGAAAAATTTTAACTTCGTCCGCGTACTTCGTCAGAAAAATATTTCGCAATATCGATTCGTCAATATTTTTGCCACCGTAATTCAAAATTGCCGCTGAAAGTTCTGTCACGTTGAAAGTTTTGGCAGTACGGCTAAGTTCAAATAACGTAACATCAAGCGTCGTCGCGCCAAAGTCGAAAATCAATAAAATCTGCGCGGCGTCAGTCTGAAAAATTTCTTCGCGTGAAAAAATTTCTGCAAACGGCGCAGTTATAATCGTCGAAATTGGCACGTCAGCTTGAATGGCGGCTTGCCGAATAAATTTTTTCTGCACATCTGAAAAGGCGGCTGGTACAGTAACCGTCACGTCAAAATTTTCATCACGCGCGGCTTGATTGGCAATGTGACGCCAAATTTTTGCAAAAATACCTTTTAGCGCGTCGTCGACTGATATTTTAGCGTCAAGGTTGGGAATGTACTGGCTCCAATTTTTCGCGGCAAGTTTAGGCGTCAAGCGCGAAATTTTATTTTCAACGTCAACGCTAGCTTGTGCGCTGTCACCAACTTTAACTTCGACTTCGCCGTTGATTTTGTCGTACAGAATTGCGGCAGGTATGGCAACTCCGCACGCAATGTTCATATTCAATTTTATGGGCTGGACGCGCTTAATTTGCGGGGAAATTTTCGCCGCTTTAATGTAGTACGCGCCAAAGTCAATTCCGACGTAAGTTTTCACTGTGCGCCACCGTCAAATTTCAAGACAACCATTTTACCTTCGGAACAGAAATTTTCAACTTCGCCGCTCTCCGTCAAATAGTCCATATAGTACGGCAAGCGCTCCACTTCATCAATGACGTTATCTTCCGCCTCATTGGAAGTTTCTTTGCGCGTTACGCTCATTCTGTCAATATCGCTGGAAGTTATAACATTTTTCGGCAGAATCTGTACAGTGTAAACTTGGCACGCGGCAAGATATTCATTAATTTTTGTGAGGAAGGCGGAGTAGAATTTAAACTCGTCTTCGTGCGCTTTATCGTCAAGCGTATCTAACGTTTCTTTACGTGCGCCGCGATAAATGGAAATTGGAATCGTCGCTAAGAAAAATTTTGACAGCGTATTAAAGAAAGCGTCAGTGACTTCCTCTGAAAGCGCATCTTCATTGAACTTGTGGCGGCGAACTTTATCGGAAACTTTTTTCAGATTTTGGCGGTAATTCTCAACGATACGAATAAAATTTTCTTTCTTTTCATAATTGGAACTTTCAAGGAAGGAAGTTATACCCGTCAAGTTGCTAGCGATTTTAAGATTTTGAAAAACTTCGTCAGGCTTATTCGTGAAAAAAATTCTGCCAGTCTGCTTTATGTCAAAGTTTTCAATCGTCAAATACATTTTCTCTTTCAACGACTGAAAAATTTCCTCAAACTTGCCAATACTTTCTTGGACGGATTCAAGCGCCTTGTCCTGCGCGTCAAATTTAGTCTTGAACTCGGCAAAAACTTTTTCTTGTACGTCGAAAGTAGCTTTAAAGTCTGCCAAAATTTTTTCAAGTTCACCAATACTTTGTTGGGACGAATCAATCAAGCTAGACTGTGCGTCGGACTTCGCCTTGAAGTCAGCAATAGTTTTTTCAAGTTCGCCAATACTTTGTTGGGACGAATCAATCAAGCCAGACTGCGTGTCAAATTTTTCTTTGAAGTCGGCAATAGAATTTTCCTGTTCAGTAAGACGACTTTGCAGAGCGTTGAACGCTTTTTTATTTTCTTCAAAAGTTGTTTGAATGGCGTTGAAAGTATTTTGAATAGCGCCGAAATTATTTTTCCACTGAACAAGTGCCACGTGATGTTTCTGCAAGACGGCGTTGTAGTCAGCAATTTTCTGCGATAAATCTTTCTGTTCTTCCTCAATCGTAGTAAGCCTGTCAGACTGCGCAGAATCGCCTACAACGGGCGTTTGATGCTCTTCTAATGATTTTATACGTTCGTCGAAAGTTTTGGCGTTATTTTCGAGATTTTGAGTACTTGCACCGAGAACTTTAAAATTTTCATCGAAGATTTTGCAGTTGTCAGCAATCTGGTGAAGTTTATCGAAAAGACTTTGAACACTGCCGCCAAGATTTTGTAAAGATTCGTCGAAGTTTTTTGATTCAAGATTTTTTAAGCCCTGTTGCAATTCGGCGTTAGTTTGCGTGACTTCATCAGAATTGACTTGTAAGGCGGCAATTTGGTTTTCAATGTTAGCAATTTTTTTAGCGTCGCCAGATTTTTCAACGTCACTAATTCTTTTAGATAAATTTTGCACGTCAATATTTGTAGCATAATGTTGAGTTTCAGTGTTCAATTCGTTAGCTTTACTGCTGGCGGCGTTGGCAATTTTTTCAACGTTGCTGACGCGATTTTCAACCTTTTCATTATTTTTAGCAAGTTCGCTTTTAATTTCGTCAATCTTTTCATTAAAGCCGCTCTTACCGAAAAATCCGATTAGACCAATGAGACCGATTAAACCAATAAATTCCATATAAAATAAACCTCCAAATTAGCTAATAATAATTCTTAATTCCTAATTCTAAATTCTTAATTTTTATTCAAGGTCGCTTTTCTTTGAGAAAGTCATTCCACTTTGACTGATTTTTTCATCATTCAAATTTTTCAGCTCAACGCTAATATCTAAACTACCGTCAAGTTGCGCAGTAAACGTGACTTCAACTTTCACGTCACTAGCTTTTAAATCAGGCGGCAAATTGTCAATGACAAGTGAATCAATTTGTTCAACGCCTTTATCGTAACCGTACTTTGCGGCAGGATAATTTTTAATATCGCGTTCATAGTAGTCAATTTCAAGGCGGCGTTGATTGTCACGCGAAAGATAAAACGTCCGCTTTTTAGTACAGGGCAACGGCTCATCTTCAGGGATAATCAGCTGGAACTTTTCAAACTCCATACCTTCAGCTGCAGTGATGCCCATTTGAACGGTAGTTATGGGCTTAGTAAGTTTATCCATCTCCGCGTACCGTCCCGCAAGAATCGTAGCTCCGCGCGAAATTAAAGTTGATACGTCGTCGCTAAAAATTATATCTTGATTCTGCAGGCTTTCTTCCAAACTTTTCTTGACAAGCGGAATATTTGAACTGCCGCCAGCCAGTACGATACGCCCAATTTTTTCAACGCCTTTTTCCCGCGCAGATTCAATCGTCCTAAGCGTAATTTCAACGGTACGGTTAATGAACTCGCCGATAAGATTTTCCAATTCTTCGCGCGTCAACGTAAATTCAAATGTATCAGACTTACCGTCGGGCAGAGCGATATTAAAAAATTCTTCGGCGTTTTCATCGTCGGACAAATCTTCCTTGATAAGGTTAGCAGTTCTCCAAATTTCGCTCATATTCAATCGATAATCGGCGGCGGAAATTTTATGTAAATCTTCATCGAACTCATCTTCCGTCGCGGGAAATTCAGTTGAAAATTTCGCGTTGACGGCGGCTAAAATCTTTTCAGCAATTTTTTCAGTCAAAAGATTTCCGCCAAGATGTTTATCTCCGCCAGTCGTAATTTCTTCAAATGCGCCTTGATTTTTCTGAATGACTGAAACGTCAAACGTACCGCCGCCAAAGTCGTAGACTAAAATAATTTCGTCGGTATCTTCGCCCTTTGAATTTTCGTAAGCAACGGCAGCGGCAGTAGGTTCAGCGGCAAGTTTGACACTTTCCAGCCCAGCAGTAGTAGCGGCATTTTTAACGGCGCTTTTTTCCGTCGAGCTGAAATTTGCAGGTACGGTAATTACAGCGCGGTCAATGAACCCGCTAGCCGCGCCAAATTCTTTTACAAGCTTAGTTTCAATGCCCTGCACGATTTTATTCAGAAAAAGTTTAGCGGCGTCACGAGCGCGAAGGGAAATTGTTTCGCCATTTTCAGCAATAATTTCATGGCGTTGAGAATCACCTATCGACGTTTTGAAGTTCGCGATACCAGCAGTAGGATTTTGCGCCAAAAGTTTTTTCGCGGTACTGCCAATAAAATATTCGTCGGGACTGCGGAAGTACAGCACAGACGGAATAATTTCACTTTTATCGTAGCGCAGAGCACGAATCCTGCCATTTTTGTTTACGTACGAGACAACAGTATTTGTCGTCCCTAAATCAATTCCAATTTCTTTACCCATAAATTTTTATCTACTCCTATTTTTAGTTTTCATTAAGCATTACGAATTACGCATTCCTAATTAATTACTAATTTCCGCTTGAACTTCGACGGTGAAAGTTTCGCCATCATGCCCGCCATTTATCGCCTTAAATGCAAAGTCGAAAATCCGCAACAAATTTTCAACGTCTTCATCAGGTGCGCCAATTTCTATAGCGTCAGTGATGTACTCAAAAAGCATTTCAAGATGTCCCTGCTGAAGTAAATTTGCCATAAAATTTGTAGCTGTGTTCGCCGTGCCGAAAATTTCACGCAAAGAAAATTTTATATCGTCAGGCAAATTTCTATAGGATTGATACGCCTTTTCAAGTTCCAAATAATTTTCCGCAAAATAATTCAGCCGCGCAGTTTTTTCGGCAAGTTGACGTTTCTTTTCTTCCAGGGATTCTAACAACTCTTCAATTTGAGTCCGCGCAGAATTTAATTTTTCTTCACGCCGTTCAATCTCTTCAAATTGCCGCTCCAAATCGCCATTCAAATCGGAATTTTGACGCAATAAATCAATGACTTCAAAATTTTTGTTTGAAATTTCCTTTTCCAATTTCGCACGAACATCTTGCAATTTGTCAATAGAATTATTTGCGTCATTGAGTTGACTTTGCGATTGCTCAAACTCTTTAGTAGAAACGCAGTCATCAAGATTGAACAGCAACTTTTTAATGTCGAATAAATTATTTCGTATGACTGCCAGCACGCGTTCAGAAAAATCTTTGTCGTTCAAGTTTGACCTCCAAAAAATATTTCGCAAGACAGAAAAAAATTCGCCTTCAAGCCAAAATAACCTTCAAAAATTTTCAAAGTTTATTGTACCACAAAAAAATTTTTCCGTCGCTAAATTTAATTGAACACTCCCACCGCCTAAAGAGGCGGGGGATTCTTGAAAAGTTTGGTTATTCAACCCTTATTCTCAAAGGGCTTGCCAATAGCCCCGCACACAGTTCCTCAAACTTGAAGTTCTGCTTACTTTTTCTCA
>CAMJAZ010000114.1 GCA_946403735.1 uncultured Selenomonadales bacterium | reverse complement strand
TCATGAAGTTGATTCCAGTGAGGCGGCGTTTAAAATTGCTGGCTCAATCGCATTCAAGGCGGCGGCTGAAAAGGCTAAACCTGTACTGCTTGAACCGTATGTAAAAGTTGAAGTTACCGTTCCAGAAGATTATATGGGCGACGTTATCGCGGATTTAAATTCACGGCGCGGACGCATTGACGGTATGGAACCTAGAAACGGAATTCAAGTTATTCATGGATTTGTGCCGCTGTCTGAAATGTTCGGCTACTCAACAGATTTAAGGTCGAAAACTCAAGGGCGCGGCAATTACTCAATGGAAGTTGCCTATTACGATGAAGTTCCTAAAACTATTTCTGACGCGATTGTTGCTAAAGTCAAAGGTTAAGAAATAGTTCAAAGATAAAGTGAAGTTAGTTAAAAATTTTTCTAAAACCTACAAGCTAAAAGCTAAACTAAAGCAGAGGTGTTTATTTAATGGCAAAGCAAAAATTTGACCGTAGTAAACCACACGTCAATATCGGTACGATTGGACATATCGATCACGGCAAAACGACTCTTACTGCGGCTATTACAAAAGTTCTTTCTCAAAAAGGTTACGCGAAATACGAATCCTATGAGAATATCGACAAAGCGCCTGAAGAACGCGAACGCGGTATCACGATTAACACTGCGCACGTTGAATACGAAACTGACAAGCGCCACTATGCACACGTTGACTGCCCTGGTCACGCTGACTACATCAAAAACATGATAACTGGTGCTGCGCAAATGGACGGTGCTATCCTCGTAGTTGCGGCGTCTGATGGTCCTATGCCACAGACTCGTGAACACATTTTGCTTGCTCGCCAAGTCGGTGTTCCTGCAATCGTCGTTTTCCTCAACAAAGTTGACCAAGTTGACGATCCTGAATTGCTTGAACTCGTTGAAATGGAAGTTCGCGAACTTTTGAGCAAGTACGAATTTCCTGGCGATGATATTCCGATTATCGCAGGTTCAGCACTTTTAGCGCTTGAAGGCAATGCAGAGCAGGAAGCTAAGATTATGGAATTGCTTGATGCGGTTGATGAATACATTCCTACTCCTGAACGCGACAGAGATAAACCTTTCCTTATGCCTGTTGAAGACGTTTTCACAATTACTGGTCGTGGTACTGTTGCAACTGGTCGTGTTGAACGCGGTATGTTGAAACCAAATGAACCTGTTGAAATCGTTGGACTTATGGACGAGCCTAGAAAGACTGTTGCGACGAGCCTTGAAATGTTCCGCAAAACTCTTGACTACGTCGAAGCTGGCGACAACGTTGGTATTCTTCTGCGCGGCGTCGACCGTAAAGAAATTGAACGCGGTCAAGTTATTGCTAAACCTGGTTCAATTCATCCGCATACCAAATTCAAAGCGCAAGTTTACGTTTTGACGAAAGAAGAAGGCGGACGCCATACTCCATTCTTTGCAAACTATCGCCCACAATTCTACTTCCGCACGACGGACGTTACTGGCGTAGTTGGCAACTTGAAAGATACTAATGGCAACCCTGCTGAAATGTGTATGCCTGGCGACCACATCGAAATGGACGTTGAACTTATCACGCCGATCGCTATTGAAAAAGGTTTGCTCTTCGCAATTCGTGAAGGTGGACACACTGTAGGTTCGGGACGCGTTATTGAAATTAACGAAGGCTGATAAAAAATTTGCTAATTATTAGCGGTTAAAGTTGGAGGTGGCAGCTTGCATTGCAGGTTGCCGCCTTTGACTGCACAGTAAGGTTTATTTTTGAGGAGGGGCTTGTAATGAAAATCGAACACGTTGCTATTTATGTTCGTGACGTTGATGCGGAAAAAGACTTTTTTGTAAAATATTTTGGCGCGAAGGCTACAAATAAATATACCAATTTCCGCACCGATTTTACCAACTACTTCCTTACTTTTGCTGACGGCTCGCGTCTCGAAATTATGAATCGTGCAACTATGGTTGACGCGCCCAAACCCGAATATCGCAGCGGTTATCATCATCTTGCAATGGAAGTTGGCGATAGAAAAGACGTTGACGACATGACGAAAAAGTTGCAGAATGACGGCTATACCGTAGTCAAAGGCGCACGTGAAACTGGCGACGGACAATACGCAAGTGTTGTGCTTGACCCTGAAAATAATGAAATTGAACTCATTGCAAAACAGGTAAGCGGTACTACTTACAAAAACTAATTTAAAAGCTAAAAGCTAATCAACGGCAGATTGCTTGACTGGTAGGCAATGAAGTCAAGGGAACTGTCGAAGTAAAGGAGATATAAAATTGCCACAAAAACAGAAAAAACTTCGTATTCGCCTCAAGGCATACGATCACAAAGCGCTTGACCAAAGTGCGGCGAAAATCGTTGAGACTGCGCGGCGTAACGGTGCAATGGTTTCTGGACCTGTACCCCTGCCAACTGAAAAAAATATCTATACGATTTTGCGTTCCCCGCACGTCAATAAAGATTCACGCGAACAGTTTGAGATGAGGACGCATAAACGCCTTATCGATATTCTTCAGCCAACGCAAAAGGCGATTGATGCACTTGTAAGACTTGACCTTCCTGCTGGTGTAAACATCGAAATTAAGCTTTAATTGGAGGTGTGAACATTGGCAAAAGCTATCTTAGGAATTAAACTTGGTATGACGCAAATTTTTACCGAAGACGGCAAAGTCATTCCCGTGACTGTCGTTGAAAGTGGAAACAACGTCGTACTCCGCAATAAAACTGTTGATACTGACGGCTATTTTGCAGTTCAACTTGGTTTCGGCGAAGTTAAAGAAAAACACGTCAATAAACCGATGATGGGACAGTTTAAAAAGCTTGAAGTTAAGCCTGTGAAATTCATTCGTGAACTTCGCCTTACTGCTGAATCTGAATACAAAACTGGTGACGTTATCGGCGTTGACATTTTCGCAGAAGGTGAACTGGTTGACGTTGTAGGAACTTCAAAAGGTAAAGGCTTTGCAGGTACGATTAAGCGTCACGGTTTTGCGCGTGGACCTATGGGTCATGGTTCAAAATCTCATCGTGAACCTGGTTCAACCGGCGCTATGATGTCGGGTCCTGGCGGTCGCGTCATTAAAGGTAAAAAATTACCTGGACGTATGGGCGGCGCTCGCGTTACTGTTCAGCGCTTAACTATCGTTCGCGTTGACGTAAACAGAAATTTACTTTTGATTAAAGGCGCTATTCCAGGTCCTAAAAAAGGTCTCGTCATTATCAAAAATACCGTTAAACCGAATAAACGTGTTAGAAAATAATTTGGAAAGGAGGAATTTTTACAGATGCCAACGTTACCTGTATTCGATATGTCCAACGCGAAAGTCGGCGATATTGAACTTGCCGCTGAAATTTTTGACGTTGAGATTAACGAAGGTCTTGTACATCAAGCAGTTGTAATGCAACTTGCCTCACGTCGTCTTGGAACTCATGCTACTAAAACTCGTGGAATGGTACGCGGCGGCGGTCGTAAACCGTGGCGTCAAAAAGGTACTGGGCGTGCTCGTGTAGGTTCGCGCAGAAGTCCACTTTGGCGTGGCGGCGGTACGATTTTCGGACCACATCCCCGCGATTATTCTTTCACAATGCCGCGTAAACAACGCCGTCTTGCTTTGAAATGCGTATTGACTGACAAAGTTAAAAGCGATAATCTTATTATCTTGGACGATTTGAATTTTGATGAGCCGAAAACTAAAAAGTTTGTCGAACTTCAAAAAACTTTCGGCGTTGACGATTGCAAGTCCCTTTTCATCACAAAGGAACTTATTGACAACGTGACGCGCTCGGCTAATAATCTGCAGAATGCTAAGACAATCAGCGCTATTCAGCTGAACGTTTTCGATATTTTGAACAGTAAAAAACTTTTCATCACGAAAGATGCCATTGAAAAAATTCAGGAGGTGTACGCGTAAATGGACGCTAGAGATATTTTGATTCGCCCGATGATTACCGAACACACCACCGATTTAATGGCGGAAGGCAAGTACGTTTTCATTGTTGACAAACGCGCTAACAAAATCCAAGTTGCGCAGGCTGTTAAAGAAATTTTTGACGTGAAAGTTGAAAAAGTCAACACTGTCAACGTTAAGGGTAAAGTAAAACGTCGTGGACGCATCGTCGGTAAGCGTAACGATTACAAAAAAGCTATCGTCAAGCTTGCTGAAGGTGAAACAATAGAATTTTTTAGCGCTTAGTGCGTAGCGGATAATTACGCATAGTTGAAAAGGAGGTTAGCTGAAGAGTGGGAATTAAATCCTTCAAGCCGTATTCTCCAGGTCGTAGGTTTATGACAGTCTCAACTTTTGAAGAGATTACGACTGATAAACCTGAAAAATCCCTTTTAGCGCCGCTTAAAAGTCATGGCGGTCGTAACCAAAAGGGTCGTTTGACGGTACGGCATCAAGGCGGCGGACATAAACGTCGCTACAGAATTATTGATTTTAAACGTAACAAAGACGGTATCCCCGCAAAAGTTGCTACGATTGAATATGATCCTAACCGCAGTGCGCGAATTGCATTGCTCCATTACGTCGACGGCGAAAAACGCTACATCTTAGCGCCTAACGGTTTAAAAGTCGGAGATATGGTCGAATCTGGTTCCGAAGCTGATATTAAAGTTGGAAACGCATTGCCGCTGAAAAATATTCCTGTCGGTACGATGATTCATAACATTGAAATGAAAATCGGTAAAGGCGGGCAAATGGTACGCAGTGCTGGTACTGCCGCGCAGCTTATGGCTAAAGAAGGCGATTACGCAACTTTGAGAATGCCTTCTGGTGAAGTTCGCAAAGTTCACATTAACTGCCGCGCTACGATTGGACAAGTTGGCAACCTTGACCATGAAAATATTACGATTGGTAAAGCTGGTCGTTCACGTTGGCTCGGTCGTCGTCCTGCAGTTCGTGGTGTTGCACAGAACCCGATTGATCACCCACATGGCGGCGGTGAAGGTCACAGCCCAGTTGGTCGCAAACATCCTGTCACAAAATGGGGTAAATGCGCAATGGGTGCTAAGACTCGCCGTAAAAAAGCTTCCGACAAACTTATTGTTCGTCGTCGTAAGTAATACGAAGGGAGGAAAAATTTTTGTCAAGGTCTGTTAAGAAAGGACCATTTGTCCAAGAAAAACTTTTGAAGAAAGTTGAAGAACTCAACGCCGCGAATCAGAAGAAAGTTATAAAAACTTGGTCGCGCAGTTCGACGATTCTTCCTTCGTTCATAACGCACACAATCGCGGTACACGACGGTAGAAAGCATGTTCCTGTTTACATTACCGAAGATATGGTTGGGCATAAGCTCGGTGAATTTGCACCGACTCGTACTTTTAAAGGTCACGCAGGCGAAGAGCGCAAAACTAAGTTAAAGTAAGTAGTCAGTAGTTAGTAGTGGGAAGGAGGTTAATAAATGGCGCAGGAAGTCAGAGCCGTTGCAAAGTACGTAAGAATTTCGCCGCGTAAAGTTCGTATCGTTATGGATTTGATTCGTGGTAAAAGTGTTGCAGACGCACTTGCAATTTTGAAGTTCACGCCGAAACGTGGCGCGGTACTCATCACAAAAGTTTTAAACTCGGCAGTTGCTAACGCTGAAAATAATTTTGATATGGACGCTGAAAATTTGTTCGTCACGAAATGTTTTGTGGATCAAGGTCCAACAATCAAGCGCATTCATCCACGTTCACGCGGACAGGCATTTAGCATTTTGAAACGTACGTCGCACATTACCGTTATTGTTTCTGAAAAAGAAGCTGAAAAAGAAGCTTAATAATTTCTAGGGAAAAAATTATTAGCCCTAACTAAGGAGGGTTAAAGTTTGGGTCAAAAAGTACATCCGCACGGAATACGCTTGGGCATTGTTAAGACTTGGGACGCCAAATGGTACGCGGGCGATAAAGATCATGAGTTCGCAAAAAATCTTCATGAAGATATTAAAATCCGCAAAACGTTAAGAAATCTTAAGCAGTTGTCACAAGCTGGTATTTCGCGCATTGAAACTGAAAGGTCGAAAGATCGCCTTAAAATTACGATACATACTGCTAAACCTGGTATGGTTATCGGTCGTGGCGGTT
>CAMJAZ010000113.1 GCA_946403735.1 uncultured Selenomonadales bacterium | reverse complement strand
AAACTGTTGTAGGACACAATGGTGAACTGGATCAATTTGACGCAATGTGGGTTTCCAGTCTTTGTGATTCAACTGTTCGTGGCAAGCCTGATATTGAATTGATTGACATATCGTCACGCATTAGAACGATTGATGAAGTAATGGACGTGACGACAAAGCCTATTATCTTGGATTTAGATACAGGCGGACTTATAGAGCATTTCGTTTATCACGTGCGGACGCTTGAAAGAATGGGCGTTTCTGCAATTATCGTTGAAGATAAAACTGGTTTGAAAAGAAATTCTCTTTTCGGAACAGAAGTTGAACAAACACAAGATACGATAGAAAATTTTTGTCTTAAAATAAACGCGGGCAAAAAGGCGCAACGTACAGATGACTTTATGATTATTGCGCGAATAGAAAGTTTAATTCTTGAAAAGGGAATTGAAGATGCTTTGACACGTGCAAGAGCATATATCGCCGCTGGTGCGGATGGAATTATGATTCATTCGCGACAAAAAGAACCAGCGGAGATTTTTAATTTCTGCGACAATTTTAGAAAAGAATTTGCGGACGTTCCTATAGTTGTTGTACCTACTTCGTATTCTCAAGTTACTGAAAGTGAACTTGCAGCTCACGGCGTCAACATTGTGATTTATGCCAATCAGCTAACGCGAAGTAGTTTTTTAGCTATGGAGCGGACGGCTGAAAGTATCTTGAGACATCATCGCGCTATGGAAGCTGAACCATATATGTTGCCCATAAAAAAAATTATTTCTTTGATTGACGTGATTTAAATGAATGAAATGAAAGTTGAAAGAGCAGTTATATTAGCAGCTGGATTAGGCAGTCGAATGAAACCAGTTACAAATGATTTGCCAAAACCTTTAGTCAAAGTCTTAGGTACGCGAATCATAGAAACTTCGATAGATGCCTTGTTAGCCGCGAAAATTACCGATATTTACGTTGTATGTGGATATTTGGCAGAAAAATTTCAATGTCTTAAAAATAAATATCCTATGCTAAAATTTATTGTAAATGAACAATACAACGAGGCTAATAATATTTCTTCGATATTGTGCGCTAAAGATTTGATTCGCAATGCTTACGTTGTCGAAGGAGATTTATTTTTAAGAAATAAAAATCTAATTACGCCTACTCAAGCTGAATCGAACTATTTGGGAATTTATACTAAGCATACAGACGACTGGTGCTTAATGACAGATAAAAATGGCTATATTAACGAAATCGCGGTAGGCGGCAATGATTGTTATCAAATGGTTGGAATATCTTATTGGACAGCGGAGGACGGCGAAAAATTAGCGCGTCATACAGAAAAAGTTTTCAATCTTCCAGACGGTAAAAACAAATATTGGGATGAAGTCGCCTTATCGTTCTTTAAATATGAATATAAAATAAAAGTTAGACAATGTACTTTTGATGACGTAACTGAAATTGATACATTGGAAGAATTGCAGGCGTTAGATTCATCCTATTTATAAACGGAGGCAAATTTTTGTGAAACGTAATATCTTACTTAATCCTGGACCAGCAACTACTACCGATACTGTTAAACAGGCACAAGTAGTTCCTGATATTTGCCCAAGAGAAAAAGAATTTGGCTTAGTAATGGCTGAAGTTGAACAACTTTTATTAAAAATTGTTCATGCCGATCCTAATGACTACGCGGCAGTTTTATTCTGCGGGTCTGGCACGTTGAATATGGACGTATGTATAAATTCACTTCTTCCGAAAGATAAAAAAATTCTTGTAGTGAATAATGGCTCGTATTCTTCAAGAGCCGTAGATATTTGCAAGGCGTATTCTCTGAATTACATAGATTTAAATTTGCCCATTGAAAAATCTGTTGACGTTGACGCGGTTAAAAAAATCCTTGATGAAAATTCCGACGTAGCTGTAGTATATGCAACTCATCATGAGACGGGGACAGGCGTATTAAATCCAATTCGCAATATTGGCAAAGTTGCTCACGAACATAATAGCATTTTCATTGTTGATACTACGTCAACTTTGGCAATGCGTCCTATAAATGTGTATGATGAAAACATTGATTTTTGTATGGCGTCCGCGCAGAAAGGCATTCAAGCTATGGCGGGTTTGTCATTTATCATCGGTCGAAAAAATATCATTGAAGATTCTAGCCATTACCCCATGCGCTCATATTACTGCAATTTATTTGCGCAATATGATTATTTTCGTAAGAATGGGCAAATGCAATTTACGCCGCCAGTTCAAACTATTTATTCTGCGCGGCAAGCGCTTAAGGAATATTTCATTGAAGGCGAATTGAATAAATGGGCGCGTCATCAAAGGGTAATTAACGCAATTCATTCTGGGCTTAAGGATTTAGGTTTTAAAGAAACCATACCTTCCGAATATCAGTCTGATTTAGTTGTAGCTGTAAAATATCCTGACGATATTAACTGGGATTTTGAAAAGGTTCACGATTATTGTTACAACGAAGGCTTTACTATTTATCCTGGAAAAATGCAGGGTAAAAATACTTTCCGTCTTTGTTCACTTGGCGCCATTGACGAAGACGACATAAAAAAATTTTTTGAAGTACTCCGTTCAGCTCTCATCGCTACTAAAGTTGCAATACCAATTAAATACAATAAGTGATAAATTTTTTAGAAATTTTGAGAGGATGTGTTTTTAAAATGGTAGAAAATAATTGGCAAACTATTTGGAATAAACGTAAGACAGATTATAACAATTTCTCTGTACTTGATGACAAGCAAATTGTTTTAGAATTAAAGCGTCTCAATGGCTTTGATGTTAGTGGCTCATCCCTTACTTACGAGGCAATCTCAAAAGAAGTTGACAAAACTGTAGAGTATTTGTTCACATCCCCTAGACGGGGGGGGGTTAGTAGATAGGTCTATCTTTGAAGTTGGCTGTGGTAGCGGCGTGAATTTGTACTTATTCCATAAAAATGGAATTGAAGTCGGCGGCATGGATTATTCTGAAGCTTTAATTAAAATTTTGCGGACAGTTCCAACTTTAGAAAATATGCGTGAGTGTATTTGTGACGAGGCAATAAATATGCCTGTTGACGTTAAATATGATGCAGTATTATCTAGCGGTGTATTTCATTATTTTTACGATTTGAAATATGCTGATTCAGTATTGACAAAATTGTTGCAAAAAGCTAACGCAAGTATAGGTATATTAAATATTCATGATAGTGAAAAAGAGGAAAAGTTTTTAAATTTCCGCCGTCAACTTACTCCTAACTACGATGAGCATTATAAAGGACTTCCAAAACTTTTTTATAGTAAAAATTTTTTCAAAAACTTTGCCGAAAAAAATAATTTAAAAATTACGTTTACCGAATCGTACCTTGATGGTTTTTGGGATAATCCCTACATTTATAATTGTTTTATGTACAAAGCGTAATTTTTTTTGTGGAGTAAATATGCAGGTAAAAGATTTTATAAAAACGGTACAATCTGATTTTTATACTGGCGTTCCAGACTCACTTTTAAAGCCGTTATGTAATTATCTCATGGATAAGTACGGAAACAATAATGATCGTCACATTATCGCGGCAAACGAAGGAAATTCAGTTGCATTGGCTACGGGTTATCATCTTGCAACAAATAAAATTCCTGTCGTTTATATGCAGAATAGCGGCGAAGGAAATATTGTAAATCCTGTAGCGTCGCTTTTGTCAAATAAAGTGTATGCAATTCCAATGATTTTTGTTATAGGTTGGCGCGGTGAACCAGGTGTGAAAGATGAGCCGCAACATATTTTTCAAAGTACAATTACCTTGAAACTTTTGGACGATTTGAATATCAGCTACTTTATATTGAGACGTGAAACGATTGCAGATGAACTTCAAGCCGCAATGAAAAATTTTCGTGCAGATTTATCCAAAGGTAAACAAGTAGCGTTTGTCGTGTGCAAAAATGCATTGTCCTTCGATAAAGATGTTTTATATTCAAATGGAAATAAAATGTTGCGTGAAGACGCGCTTAGACGCATAGTCGCCGTATCTGATAAAGATATTGTCGTATCTACTACTGGCAAAATTAGCCGTGAACTTTTCAGTATTCGCGAAGAAAATAAACAATCTCATGAATATGATTTTTTGACAGTCGGTTCAATGGGGCATGCGTCATCTATTGCGTTGGGTCTTGCTATGCAGTTGAAAGACAAAAAAATTTGGTGTATAGACGGAGACGGCGCGTTATTGATGCATATGGGCGCCCTTGCGGTAATTGGCGCGAATAATCTGCAAAATTTCATTCACATAGTCATTAACAATGAATCGCATGAAAGCGTGGGCGGAATGCCAACCGTAGCTGGTCTTATAAAAATTTCTGAAATTGCCCGAGCTTGTAATTACCGCCACGTTGCAAGTGTAAATTCATACGCCGAATTGGATAACGAACTTTCATATATAAAGGCGAATCATCAGTTGAGTTTTTTAGAGATAAAAACTTCCGTATCGTCTAGGCATGATTTAGGACGACCGACAATCTCACCTATAGACAATAAAAATAATTTTATGCGTTCGATATTGAAATAATCCGATTACTAACTATTCACTACTGACTACTAACTAAATGAAAATTTTTTGAATCAGCAATTTGGGATTGTATTTAAAAAACTTTGTGCTATAATTGTTGAAATTGTTTGTAAGCTTTTGGTGGGAAGGGGTAGTGTTTATGTTTGGAATTGGTGTACCAGAGCTTATTTTAATTTTGGTGATTGGTCTTGTGGTTTTCGGACCAGGAAAATTGCCAGGCGTTGGTAAAGCACTTGGACAAAGCATAAAAGAATTTAAACAGGCTAATGCAGACGACGATGAAAAAAATTCCAGCGTCGACAATAAAACTGATAAAAAATGACTTCACCTTCCGATAAACCGCAGAAGGCGGCGGACGAAAATTCTTCAGCCGAAAAAGTTTCTACAGATGAAAAAAAATCTACGGACGAACAATTAGACGATGGCTCAATGTCATTGACGGCACACCTTGAGGAATTGCGGTCACGCATAATCAAAAGTTTGTTAGCCGTTGTATTTGGAAGTTGCGTTGCGTATTTTTTCATTGACGAAATAGTAAAATTTTTGACCGAACCTGTTGGCAAGCTTTATTACATGCAACCAGGCGAGGCATTTTTTACGTACTTAAAAATTGACATTGTGGCAGGATTCTTAATCGCCCTGCCGATAATTTTTTTTCACATTTGGCAATTTTTTCTACCTGCGCTGACTAAAGATGAACGCGCAATTTTAGGCGTACTTGTTCCAGCGTCTGTAATTTTATTTTTCTCGGGATTAGCATTTTCATTTTTTCTGATTATGCCGACGGCGCTAAAATTTTTCATGGGATTTAGTACGGACGACCTGCAAACGATGTTCAGCTTTCAAAATTATTTTGACTTCGTGATAATGTTTGCGCTACCTTTTGGTTTCGTCTTTGAACTGCCGCTAGTTATAATCGTGCTTGGCAAGCTGGGAATTTTGACTAGTGAATTTTTGGGCAAGTACCGCCGAATAGTTTTTTTCCTGTCATTCGTAGTTGGCGCACTTGTCACGACGCCTGACGTTATCACGCAAGTTGCCGTTGCCATTCCAGTGATGATGTTGTACGAAGTCGGCTACTTAGTCGTCAAATATATTTTGAAAAATTAATGCCAAAAATTTTTTAGTCATTAATATTTTTCAACTTGCCGCGTACAATGTGTGTAAGAAAAATTTGAACTAAAATTTAATTGGAGGAAATAAAAATGGCAGAAGAAAAAATTTTGAAAGATGAAGTTTTAAGCGATAGCGAACTTGAAGAAGTAGCAGGCGGATTAGGCAAGGAAATTAGAGACGACAAGAGACGTTTTGCAAGACTCGGCATTGAAATTACTAGCGGCGACAATGACGAAGCGCAGTTGAAGGGCGTATTTGATCGTTTCGGAATCAAAGTTGAAACTTATCACGGCGACTGGCGCAAAAATAAATATTACGATAAGTTAAACAAGAGAACGATTGACCGCAGTGAAGCTTGGGCGCTTGTCTACGATCGCAAAAATCACGGCTGGTAAGATTTAAACGCTAAATAAATTGTATCGAATAAAAATTTTTTAATAATT
>CAMJAZ010000112.1 GCA_946403735.1 uncultured Selenomonadales bacterium | reverse complement strand
AAAATTCAAAAGTTGCAGACAGTACGCTGGAATATTTTCCTGTACGAATGGAATTTTGCCGTTGTAAAAATTGAAAAACTGCTCGGAGTAAACGCGCTCCAAAAGTACCAAAAAATAATTTTTAATCGTCGATTCACGGCAGGGGAAGTTACGATTTTTCCTAAGGTAAAGAAAATTTTTATCATGAACTTTTTCTTCAACGTTAAAAGTACCGCACAAATTGCCTTCGTTGTCGACAATGAAAGCATTCGTGCCGATAAGTTGCGGCGTGTAATTTATGGTGATGTTGTCATAAAAATTTACTGCAAGTCCCTGCCAAACGACAATGTCAGCCGTACATTGCAAATTATTTAATTGCGGCTGAAAAGTTATGTGTGCAAAAGCATTTTCAAGCCGCTGATAATCTTCTGCGCGGTAATCATTTATCAGCAAGGCTTGTTCGGCGCCGCGATACCACAAAATAGTTTGAATCAAAAGTTCCTTGTCCAAGCGATTGGCTACGGCAGGAATAATTTTTTCACGCCGTGCAATTTCCTGCAACTGATAAACAGTCATTTTATTCAAATCGTGTTCGTAATATTTTTTTTGTTCCATAGCAGACCTACTTTAATGTAGCGGCAATTTGCGCGTCAGTCGTAATTTGTTCCAGCAAAATGTCCATATCTTGAACTTTTAATTTCATTCCAAGTTTGTCGTAAAGTTCCTTAGCCTTAGTAGCAGCCGCCTTCGCCTCTTCATAATTTTTATCAGCGTAAAAGTTACGGGCTCTTTGTTCAGTATCTTCAGCCTCAACCTTTGTTCCGCGTGATTCAAAACTTTTCGTCCGCGCCACGTTGAATTTTTCTTGAATAGATTTTACTTTTTCAGTTTCAGCCAAAGCATTAAACTTTTCAATCGCCGTCAAGTAATACATTTGCGCGGCTGCGTAATCGCCAGCGGCAAAAGATTCATCGCCTTTAGTTTCAGTGTCTGTAGCTTCAGCAAATTCTTTTTTCAATTCTTCAGCAGAAGTTCTCTGCTCCAATTCTTTTTTCTCACGAGCTTGAGAAACTTGACTCAATGCCGCATTAACTTGAGGTAATTCAGCTGGATTGTTGGTTAAATTTCTCGCGTCAATGTAAGCTTTTTGTGCGCCGTCAATATCGCCAGCCGCTAATAAATCGTCACCTTTTTTAAGTGCATCAGCTAAAGCAGTTTGGCGTTGCTGTTCCAACTTTTGATCTAAATCTTGCTTTTTCTTATCTAACTTTTCTTCAGCGTCTTTACGCTGTTCCGCTTTCTTACTGTAAATACCTGAAATAGCGTTATTCGCTTTATCGAATCCATCTTTATCATGAATGGTCACCGCAATGTCACGAGCTTTACTGTACATAGACTCTGCTTCATCGTAATAGCCCTGTTGTAAAATATAATCGCCCAACCGCATAAATTGTTCTATATTCAGTTGACTTTCAAGCAAACTTAATCGATGTTGAACGTAATCACGGACAGTTTTATCTGTAGTGGAAGAATAATTCAATGCCTTCAAATAATATTCGTATGCGGAATTGTAATTGCCTTTATCAAAAAAATCATTGGCTTGTGTAATCGCATCCAGTATAAGTAAATCTGAAGTGATACTTTCTTCTTCATCATAAAGTTTTAATTCTCTTGACAAAGGCAACGCTTTTTGTGCATTTTCCATAGCACGCTTGAAATTTTCTTGATCCATAAATGTGCTTGTTCTATCCATATAGGTTTGCATTTCTTCAATTTTATCTTGGCGAATTCTATAGAAAATGTACCAAATAATTCCGATAATCAAAAGAATGACAAGAATAATAAGCGCAATTTTTATGTAGCGTTGGCGTTTACGTTCACGGTCAGGGTCACGATAAATTTTATTAACGAATATAGCAACAATCGTATAGCTTTTTAAATTCGGCGGTTGACGCGAAAGTAAAACGTCTTCCAAAAGGTCAACAGATTCTTTAGGGTCGTCAGATGCGTCAGCAAAAATTTCGTCAATCTCCTGCGCGTCGACGTGTTCCCATAATCCCTGCGTATAAATTGAAATTATATCCGCATCATCTAACTTGTAAGACTTCGACACGAATGGTTTAAACATTTCTTTTTTGCCAAGATAGGCGTACAAATTATGGCGCTCTTCATGACGGTCAAGCGGCGTTTCACTTTCGCCCTTTTTAATCAAATCATCAGCAAGCGACATATCGGACGAGCCGATTAAAAAGCGACCTTTCCTGTACATTCTCAAACGAACATTGCCAGCTGCCGCGTACCGAAATTTTTCATAGTTCGTCACAACCATAATGACAGACGCTTTCAACCTGTGCGCGTGACTGCTATTTAACAATCTTTCATTCGTTTCATTCATGTACCGCTTGAGCGTACCGCTAGCCATGCTGGGGTGTTCTTCAAAACTTAAAAGCAAGTGTTCAACTGCTTCTTTAGCGGCGTCCGACGTTTCAAAGTCAGTTATACCCGACGCCAAAACGTAGCAAGCGTAATCGTCAAATTCAACGTAAGCAAAATAATCTTTGTTAGTAAGTTCCGCGCCAGACTCTGATACAAATGCCGTTTTGAAAATGCTGTTGGACTTTCTCATCTTTAATCCTCACTTTCGCCGACAAATTAAAATCGATGCGTTATCTTTGTCAACCATCGGCGAATTGTTCACCAGTTGAATTACTTCATTTGCCAAAGTCTCAACGGATTTTCTTTGCGACAAACCTCCTCAATCTCAACCCAGCGCAAAGTATTGAAAACGCCTTCGCTCATCAAAATTATCATATCGTCATTTTTCAGAGAAAGTGGTTTGCTGAAAAGTTCAATATCTTGAAATGAATCTTGACCGAGAACATTATAGCGCCTATGTTTGTTAAGCAATGCAAGCGTTTCCTGTTTTGTAATGCGCCCTTCCTCATAGCGATGTTTTGCAAGCACGTCAAGCGTTTGCCCTTCGGACACGGGAATTAAATCTCCGTCACGAAAAACTGTTATTCGGCAATTACCAACTAGCGTATAAAAAAGTTGATTACCTTTCACCATTACGGCGGCTAATGACGTTTCACCTTGACGTTCTTCCAATGTGTTATTAATTTTTTTCTGCGTAGCATTTGCGGCGCGTTTGAAAAAATATTGCGGCTTATGGATAGAGTTTGAATCGTCAAATAAATCGCGGAAAGTGTCAACCGCCAATTTTGCCGCAATTTCGCCGTTATCTCTAATTCCGTCAGCTAGCAACATTAACAAGACGCCGTTATTATTTTTCACGCCAAAATAATCTTGCTGAATTGTTCGATTGCCTAAAGTTGATGCCGCGCCGAGTTCGTATTCATCATCTGAAAAATCTGCTAGCGGGTCTAACCTTTTCATTCGCAAAATTTGTAAGATTACCATGCACAAAAATAAAATCGCAGGTACAACAATATCAGCCGCCGACATCAATTAGTTTCCTTTCCAAATTGCATAGCGGGCTTATCGTCTTTCTTAGGTAGATCTTCCCAACGAAAATGATCTCCACAAAACGGTATGAATAAAAATTTACTTTTGCCCAATTCAATAACATCGTAGACGCTCAATACAACGGGAGCGTATAAAGCCGCGTCGTTGTGATAAACAATCCCGTTTGAATCGCCTGGTAACAAAACTGTTTCGTGCCTTTTAGGGTCGTAAACCAATACGGCGTGATTGCGGCGAGAAATGCCGTTATCGCCTAAAATTTGAATATCCATATCATCAGCACGCCCGACAAAATTTTTGCCTGCGTGAATCTTATAATCTTTACCCTTGCGCGGACCTTCAATGCAGACAATCCAGCCGCAAACTGGACGAACTGCCGTCATTAAAAGTTCCTCAATGGCGTCGTCATCATTTACGGGGACTTCCTTTTTTTCAGGTTTCGCCGTCTCAAGGTTACAGTACGGGCATATTGTTCCATAACGTCGCGAGCTAAAAAGATGTCCGTTTTGACAGCGAATTAAACCGTTCATAAAATTTCCTTCCTAAGTTAATTTAAGTTGACACATACCAATAAAAATAATATCGCCGAAGTCTAATTTACAAGGCTGTAGCGAACTCAACTTATAAACGCTATTTTGTCCCAACTTTTTAATTGAAATACCGTTTTGGCTGTCGAGGTCTTCAATATACCAATTCCCCTCCGCGTAATTCAATACGGCGTGTTGAACATCAATCATTGACGAATAGGGATTTTTACTTAAATCAATATCGACTAAATTTTCTCCAATATCCTTGCCGATAATAGCAGACGTTCTGCCATAAAGTTCCCATGAAAAAACAATATCGCCGTTTTTGTTAAGCAAAGAAATGGTACTGATTGTATTTGAAATTGAATTGTTTAGCGCTGATTCAACTTCAAGAAATTTATCATCCGTCAATGAGCGATACAAAGTATATGCGGAATGCACGAAGACAATCAAGCCGAAAATTACCAATGGAATTTTTATCGCCGTAGGAAGTTCGCCATTAAAAACGGTTAGCGAAAAGAATACGCTACATATTCCAATTAAAGCTGTGTATAAATCGTAACGTGTCATTTGACCTTAAAACCCATAAATTTTTCAAAAAAGTCTGTTGTATCAAGAGGATTTTTCTTTTTCTTATCGGGTGAAAAAGTATTCAACTTATCTTCGTTAGTAACTTCCTTTGTCTGTGGATTAAAACCGAAAAAATTTTCAAAGTTACGTTTCATACTTTCAAAATCCACCCGCGCAGAAGAATTACCTGTTGAAGTTTGTTGACGTGAAGTACTTTGTTGAGTGCCGCCAGTTTGTCTTTGTGAAGTAGAATTAGTTTTCGCGGAAGTTTTTGATTCAGCGTCAAGTTTTTTATTGTAGTCAATTCTAGCAACTTCATCTGAAAGCGTTGTGTAAGCAACGTTAATTTCTTTCATTTTTTCTTCGGCGACTTTTATATTATCACGATTTAAATCGGGATGCCACTTTTTGGCTAATTTTTTGTAAGCCTTTTTAATTTCTTGAATTGTAGCATCACGATTTACTCCTAGTATTTCGTAATAATTCATAGGCTTAAATTTCTCCATATAAGAAAGGACGGCTAACGCTAAAAATCAGCCGTCCCAGTATTTAAATCCAAAAAAGTTTATTCTGAAAAACCGCCAGTAACTTTAACGTCAGCAAGTTTATTTTTCATTTGCTTAAGTGTAAGCGTAAATTCACCGATGCCATCATCATTCTCAAAGTTTTCGGAGTAGTCAACGATAAAAGCGTTGGGAAGTTCATATTGGCGCGTGACAATACCGCCGCTTTTAATTTTAACTTTAACGCTACGATAAGCCTCTTTCTTTTCGGACGGCACAACAGACCATTCCATAATTTTCGCGGTACTATCAGCTGCATTGCCAGCAGACGACGTATCAGCTAAAATTTTTCCGACAAGCGTTAAAGTTACGCCAACGTCTTTTGTACGTGCGCGACTGTCAGGCGGAATTTCAACTTTAAAAATAATCTTCTTTGCGCTTTCTTCTTCAAGCGTAATTTCGGGATCTGCCGTACTAAAAGCTAATGCCATTTAATTCACCACCTAAGCTTCAAAGTTGCCCTTCAACTCAACTTTATCAGTTAAATCTTTCTTCTGTTTCAAAAGCAAAGTCCACGTACCGACGCCTTCTTCGTCGTTCAAATCCTCCGTGTAGTCCATGACGAAAGCGTTGGGGTAGGTGTACTGTCGAACAATTTGCCCACCGCTGACAACTTGAACTTGAACGTTACGATAACAATCAGCCTGATCCGAAGGCATTAACGCCCAACTTGCCACATCTACGGTAGCGTCTGCAAGTTGCGCACCGAGTGAAAAATTTATTCTGCCGACAATTTTTAAAATGACGCCCAAATCTGTTGAACGCGCATTTGAAGTATCGGGCGTATCTGAAATAAAATGCACGGCGGTGAGAATACTTTCATTCATTTCAATATCTTTTCCGCCTGTGACTTTCAAACGAAAACCCATTAAAATTTATCCTTTCAGTCGAAATTTTAATTAAGAATTATTTTGTTGAATCACTCAAATTTAGTAACCCACTATACAAGGTGGGGCGCCCAAGGATGGGCGCCCGTCCGCGCAAATCGCGTGATGCGATTTCAGCG
>CAMJAZ010000111.1 GCA_946403735.1 uncultured Selenomonadales bacterium | reverse complement strand
TTCTTTGCGCCAAAGAAAAAGTAGGTTAATTAATCCAAAGAAATGTAACGAAAAAATTTTTTACAAACTTAGAATTGACGAAAAATTTTTAATCAATGGAGATTAATTCATAATTTTTATTTCCCATATGCAATTCGTCCATTGCGGAAAGTTGACGAAGACCCTTGCGACTTTC
Source organism: uncultured Selenomonadales bacterium (assembly GCA_946403735.1). Lineage (GTDB taxonomy): Bacteria > Bacillota > Negativicutes > Selenomonadales > Selenomonadaceae > Quinella. The sequence continues at coordinate 5,971 of CAMJAZ010000111.1, read as the reverse complement.
AATACGTTCACGCAAATCTTTACTATCAGGCGCGGCGTAAACTAAATCGATTGACGCTTGATCAATCGCTAAAATATCCGTCGACGCCAACGCGCCAATATCCGCCATTGTAGGTTCAGCCGCCGAAGTTCCCGCGCAGTCACAATCAACACTCATTCGGCGCATAACGTTAATGAACGTGATATGCTTGCCGAAGTGGTCACAAATTGCCTTGCCGCTGTCCGCCATTAATTCCATAAACGGTTCCTCAAGAATCCACTTGCCATAATCTTTTACGCCGTGAACTTGCAACTTACCTTCTTTTCCCGACGCGCAACCGATAGCAATATTTTTCAGACTGCCGCCGAATCCACCCATTGCGTGACCTTTGAAATGCGTTAAAACTACAAGCGAATCGTAATTTGCAAGATGACTGCCCATAGCAACTTCCTTCAAGCGCAAGCCACCGTTGACAGGGAAATTTACAGAGCCTTCCTCATCAATAATATCAATCGGTGCAAAGTCCCAGCCGTTCACTTTCAAAGTTTCACGATGCCGCGCAGTTGTTGATCTTGCGCCACCGTAAGCAACATTCGCTTCGATAATCGTTGAATTTGGAATATGCGCTTGAAACGGCTTGACCATTGACGGCGGAATTATATTTGGTCCGTGCGGTTCGCCGCTGTGAAGTTTAATTGCAACTTTGCCAGAAATATCAGCGTTGACTTTGTCGTAAAGCTGGATTAAATGTTCAGCGTCAATATTTTTCGTAAAATAAACTTTAGATTTTTCGCCAGCAACTTTTTCCGCCGCGTCAGCAGATGAATTAACCGCCGCCGATTTTGCCTCGCCACAACCAGCAGTAAGTCCTGCCAATCCGAAAAGTCCAGCACCAACTGCCGTGATGCCCGCCATTTTCACAAAATGTCTACGTGTCAAGTTCATACTATCACTTCCCAAAAAAATTGTGCAAAAAAATTCAAGACACGTTAGAAAAATTCCTTCGTGTCCTGTAAAAAATTTTTATAATCTTTATTTCAAACTTTCAAGCCAGCGTTTAACTTCAACTTCAGAATTTTTAGCGTCAGCGCCGTGAATTGCAATTCCTTTGACAATTTCTGCGGACGGACAAATTTTTTTCAAATAACTGATACTGCCGCCAAAGCCGCTACCTTCATGAGTGGTAAAGGCGATAATTTTTTTGCCGCTGAAATCGTAATGTTCAAGGAAAGTTGCAACTGCCATAGGCGGTATTGACCACCAGCATGGATAGCCTAAATAAATTGTGTCGTAGGCGGAAACGTCGTCAAGATAATTTTTGAGTTCAGGACGCGCTTTTTGTTGAATTTCAACCTTTGCAATTTCTGTGCATTCGGTGTAGTCTACAGGATAATCTTTCACCGTGTCAATCTCAAAAAGTTCGCCGCCGATTTTTTTCTGAATAAATTCCGCGACAATTTCAGTATTGCCCTTAGCAAGATTTTTTATTGAACCGTTGACATAATTTTGACCTTTGCGAGAATAGTAAGCGATTAAAATTTTTGCCATAATTATTTTGAACCTTCCTTCTATTTGAGTCGTAAAATTTTATTTGTTCATCAAGCCAAGAGACTGTAAAAGCCCCATTAAACCCTGCGCGGCAACATCTTTGATAATTTTGCCTTCGTCATTGAAGTAGTAAAAATTCATACAGCTAAAAGAAAATTTTTTCCCACTGGCTGGAAAGTTCATAAAATCGCCGTCGTGAGTTCCCGAACAAATCCAACTTACAGCGACTTTATTTTCTTCCGCCGCCATATCGACAATTTCCCAGTGAATATCAGAAAAACTTTTGCGCATAAATTCGACGACTGAAAGATAGCCAGCGCCGCCATAAAGTTTTTTTGTCGAAGTCAAGCTGGCAAATTCCGCTTTAGCGTCAATCAATTCTTCGGCAAGAATTTTATCGTTAGTGTTGATACAAGTTTTGAAACGCTCCATATTTTTTTTATTGTGTTCAACGTTATTCAAAAAATTTTCCTCCATTCACTCATAAATTTTGTATTCCGCACAGAATTATATCTTTTGAGAGTTCAAAACGCCAGCCAAAATTTAATAAAAAAAAGTTGCCATTGATTTAATATTTCAATTACAACTTTTTTTCTATATTTTTATTTTACACATCTTTTTTCAATACGATGCGAATATGATTCAACATTTGATTCATATTAACTTTTTTTCCGAAAAGTTTGTATTCGTTATCGCGATTGTCTGAATAAATTTTCGTGCCTTTAAAAGCTATTGCGCCAGATTTGCCGTTAAGATTCATAAGATATTTTTGAAGTTCCTTTGCGGCGTCTTCTTCGTACCCTGCAACAAGCGGCGTATCGGGTTTATAGTAACCTCTGTCGCGTAATTCGGAAAGAAAATGAATACATTCAGCGCCGTTGCCACCAGTCACGTTATCAAGCTGATTCATATCCATAAGTTCAGAATTTTTTTCATTCATTAAGTTATCCTCCGAAATTATTATTTAGTACGGCTTTTTTGAATCTGTTTCATAATCTTAATGGCTTTGTCCATGTCGACTTTCTGTCCCTTGTAAGTGTAAATATTTCCGCGTTCGTCACCGTCGCCATAAAAAATTCTGCCGTGAAATCCGTAGCTTTTCAAAATGCCAGCCAATTCTTTAGCGGCTTCCTTTTCATTACCGAAGACTAAAGTTGTTTTTACATCTGCCAAGCCTTCCGAAGAAATTTGTTGCAACATATTTATACATTCGGCGCCAGTTCCACCTGCAACCAATTCCAATTCATCGTCGCTCATTTGTTCCAAAATTTCATTTGCCATTATTTTTTCTCCTTTAACTGTATTTTTTCAAATAGTTTACCAATTCATCTTCGCTGATAATTCGCGGATTTGCCCTGTAACCGCAGATATAGTACTGGTTCGGGCGATTGTCATCATAAATTACGGGCATTAAATGCCGACGACTGTTTTTTGAGTGTTCCTTATTATTAAAATCCGTGATAATTTGTTTCAATTCTTCCGCCGCTTCAGATTCATAACCCGCAACCAACGGCGTTTTAATATTAAAGCCAAGATCTTTTAACCTGCTTAAAACTCCAACGCATTGTATACCCGAGCCGCCGACAACGTTTTCCAATTCAGCGTCGTTTATTAATTGATTCATTTTCGTCACCATAATTTATTTGCCAAGTTTTTTTGCAAGATTTTTAACAAATTCATCTTCACTTATAACCTTGCCGTCTAATTTGTAAACGTTCGGGCGTTTGTCGTGATAAAATTCACATCCAGAAAAGTTAAACTTATTGTTAGTACCAGCGACAAATTGGTAATTACAATCTCCGCCGCCGCCTGTACCTTTAAAACCTGCCAGCCCATAAAGTTCAGATACTGCATTTTCTTCATTGCCAGCAACCAACGGCGTTTTAATTTCGACGCCCAAATTTTTTAATCTGCTCAAAATCCCAATGCATTGTACACCAGTTCCACCAGCAACGTTTTCTAATTCAGCGTCGCTAATTGTTTCATCAAGAATTTCAACGTTCATTGTCGCGTACCTTTAGATTTAAAATTCAATCGTATCATCTGATGAACCCATAATTTTAATTGCGTCCTTCATTGTAACCGATTTGCCATTGTGATAATAGCTGTTTTTCTTGTAAGGATTAAAGTACAATTTAGTCTGGCTGTCGAAACCGTAGCCGATTAAAATATCTTTGAGACGTTGCGCCGCCGCTTTGTGGTTACCTTTGAATGCCGCCTTTATCGCGTCAACTGAATTGTCAGCGCCTGGTACGTCAGCCAAATTATTTTTCTTAATTTCTGCCAAGAAGGCGTAATTTTCATCAATGCTGCCGCCAGCAATTTCTTCTAATTCTTCTTCAGTCATCAATTCGTGCAAACTATCTTTCATTATTAAGTTCTCCTTTTTAACTTACTTTTTATTCTTAGATTGTGCAATAATATAATTTACAACTTCATCTTGCGTTGCAATATCTTCAACGACCTGTCCACCGATATTTCTTTTAAGGTAATAAATATTGTCGTATTTTGAATCGATAATGCAAGGTACGCCGTAATCTTTAAGGATAGCCTCAACTACCATTGCGTGCATTCCCTTACCTTCAACGTGTTCAACGTACTTGTCGGTAATGCCCGCTTTCTTCAAGGCATTAAACAGACTTTCGGACTCCGCATCAGTACCGCCTGCAACTGCGTCCAATTCTTCGTCATTCATAACATCATTTTCGTATTTCACAATCATTTTATAATCTCCTTATACGCAAGTTTCTTCTTCCCATTTTTCTTTAACAATCTTCATAACTTCCGAGCCTTTAATTTGGCTTAAACTTCCAAAGTCATTTTTCTTGAAATATTCATTTTCCATTAACAAGCTAAGTTCTGCGTGAATGCCGTACTTTGTCAAAATCTTTCCGCACAATTTCTTTGCGCCTTCAGCGTCACCACTCCATTTAGTAAGGGTGTACTTTTCGGGAATATCCATTCCCATACGTCTCCAGACAGTCAACATATTTTTAATTTGATTTAAAGTTGCGCCTTGAACTTGATCCAATTCAGCGTCGTTCATTTGTTCTGCAATCAAGCGGTCATCGTGTTTAAGTTCCATAAATTTTTATTCTCCTTATCAATCGGGTAAAGTTTGAATCCATTTTTCTAAACGTTTAATGCCAGCTTCGCAAGCACAACGTACTTTCGGGTTTGCAATCAATTTCGACGCTGGAACACTCAAGCACGCTACCATTGTAGGTTCTCCAGCCTCTCTTGCACCTACGATTATTGAACGAATCGAATCAATATGTGAAGAAAAGGATTGAATAAGTGACATTGCCTTTTCTCTGTCGTCGAGTTGTTGATATTCATCAGATTTAATGTTATGAATTACATCACCGACAACGGCAAGCGCGGCTTTTTTTGCGATCCAGCCAATCAATCCACCGTTTACTTGATCCAATTCAGCGTCGCTCATGACGTAGTCTTTGTTGGTCGTCACTAAGTCTGTTTTAATCAAAATTTTTCCTCCTAATTTTTAAATATATTCTTTCGGGTCAACATTTTTTCTGCCGCTAAGATAAATCATATAGTTAATTGCGCCTGCGCGGGTACTTTTAAAACTTTCCGCCTCTTTCGGCAAGGTGTACGAATTAAGCTTTGAGCCTTTAACTGAAACTTGCACGTCTATACCGTTCCAAATCTCTTCGGCAACTGCGCGGAACTCGTCGAAGTTATCAGCGTTTATTACGTTCGGTAAAGCTTTTGTGTAGTAGCCCAGCCGCTTGAAAAGTTTTAAATCTTTTTCAAGTTCAGAATAACTGCCGCCGACAACCTCATCAAGTTCATTATCGTTCATCGTTTCGTGTTCAAAATTTTTCTTCATACTTACTACCTCAACGAATTAGAGATAATTTTTAGGACTAAGACTTCTGCCGCTGTTAGCAATCGCATAGTTTATAGCGGATTTACGGTTATTCGCATATTTGCCAGGATTTTTGCCGTCAATTTTGTAGCCGTTAAGTTTGCCTTCGTTAGGGTCGAAAGATACACCGTCGCCAGTATTTTTCCACAAGTCAGTGAGTATCGCCGAATATTCTGCAAAGTTACTAGGGCGTGTTGAATAATATAAAAAATGGTAAAATAGCGTAGAGGTGTAAAAATTGAAACGCTATGAATTAACTGAGTGGGATAAACAAGAAAGGCAGACCTTACAAGGATGTTCGTGCCACTATTAATGGTATTATTTGGATATTGAGAACTGGAGCAATGTGGCGGGATTTGCCGTCTCGTTACGGAGATTGGAACGCAGTATACAAATGTTTCAGCAAGTGGCAAGAACAGGGTACCTTTGAAAAAATCTTAGCTGATTTAGCACTGGAAGCAGATTTTCAAGATATTTCTATTGATTCAACTATAATCAAAGTACACCAAGATTCTGGCTCTAAAAAAAAGAATCAATAGGTAAAAGCAGAGG
>CAMJAZ010000110.1 GCA_946403735.1 uncultured Selenomonadales bacterium | reverse complement strand
TCAAACCCTGCTGATGATTCAATTCAAGCCGCGTTAGACAACGGCGGACACGACAATATAACCGCTATTGTTGTCTGCGCTTACGATTAACCGTTGGAAATCTTAATCGCCAGAGAAGGTGATACTAGTATGGAACAACGAACTTTAAGCGGCAGATATATTCTTGAAGAACGACTTGGTAGCGGCGGAATGGCTGAAGTTTATCGCGCACGTGATAAATTGCTTGACCGTACTGTTGCCGTGAAAATTTTGCATGCGGCGTACCGCTCCGATGTTGAATTTGTCGAACGTTTTCGGCGTGAAGCTCAAGCGGCGGCGCGGCTTTCACACCCCAACATTGTCAGCATTTATGACGTTGGACAAGACGGCAATGACCAGTACATTGTCATGGAGTACGTCCCTAGTAAGACGCTGAAAGATAAAATTCGTGACGAAGGACCGCTGAATATTTTAACCGCCGTGTCAATCGCAAATGACATTGCTAACGGTCTTTGCCACGCGCACGCAAATAATATTGTTCACTGCGATATTAAGCCGCACAACATTTTAATGACGATTGACGGTCACGCGAAAATTGCTGACTTCGGAATTGCCCGCGCAGTTACTGAATCGACTTTGACTTACAGCGGCAGTGTTATCGGCTCGGTACATTATCTTTCACCCGAACAAGCGCAAGGCGGCATGATAACACCTAAGTCTGATATTTATTCGCTCGGCGTCGTCTTGTACGAAATGTTGACTAATCGGTTGCCCTTCACTGGCGAAAATGCGTTTGCCATTGCAATGAAACACGTTGAGGAAGAACCAGTTCCGCCAAATGTCATTCGTGAAGAAATTCCGACAATGTTGGAAGCTATCGTCCTTCGCACAATGTGTAAAAATCCAGAGTTGCGACCTACAAGTTTAGAATTGATTCAAGCATTGGGCGGCGTCAAGGCAAGTTTAGGAACAATGCGGGCTAATGACCCCGACGCTACACAATTTTTATCGCGCGTCACGAAGTCGACTATAATTCCTGCGCGGAAAAATTCCGTCAAAAAAGTTGAACCGCCACAAGTTGATGATGAAATTAAAGATGAAAAAAAATCTTCGTCCACTACAAAATATTTAGTAGCTGGAATTTTAATGTTTGTATTACTCGTAGCTGGCGCGGGCGGCTTTATGGCATTTGGAAATTTAGTTGGCGGCGATGATGAAGTTCCAGTTCCCAACGTCACGGGCAAGCAGATGACTTTAGCGCAACAAATTTTAGAAGGCGGCAATTTGCGCGTCAACATCGCTGAAACTTACGATGCGAATGTACCTGCAGGCGAAGTTGTATCACAAGATCCCGATCCTGGACGCAGTGTAAAAGCTCAACGGCTTGTGACAATTTATGTTAGCAAGGGCGGCGAAACAATCACTATGCCAGATTTAGTTGGCTTGTCGAAGACGGCGGCAACTGAACGAATCACTAAAATGGGCTTGAAAATTGGTACGGTTTACGAAAAAGATTCGTACAATGACCCTGTCGATAAAGTTTTGGAACAAGACCCCGTCGTTGGCACGAAAATAAATCGTGGACAAACGATTGACTTAACCGTTGCGAAAGGCGGAGCAGTTGTTGCTGAACGTGTCGACGAATCGTCTAACCATTCGCCAGATTCCGCGCAGAATAAAACTCATGTTCCTGACGTTTACTATACAAGCTACGACGCGGCACGAAGTAGCATTGAATCACGCGGCTTGAACGTTGGCTCTATCACGTACCAGACAAGTGAACAGGCGGACGGAACAGTTTTAAGTCAAAGTTTGTCGCCAGATTCTGAAGTTGAAGTTGGCGCAAGTGTCGATTTAGTTTTGTCACGGTACGAAAAGCCACAGACTTATTCAGATGAGCCTGAAGTTTTTGGCGGTGATTCGACAGTTGAAAATGACGGCGGAAATAATTCTTATGAACAAGCACCGGCTCCCGTGCAAAGTTACAATGAACCTGATGAAGTTGTAGCGCCTACACATGACGGCGGCGCAATTAAAAATAGGTAAATTAAATGTAAAAAAATTTGGGCGTACATTCTTGTACGTCCTTTTTTCGTACAAAAAAACCGCAGAATATTTTTCCTGCGGTAAAAATTAACATTACAAATTATTTTTAAATTCCATTCCTAATTACGCATTATCAATTACCTTCCGCGTCTAGCGCGACGGCGTCTTTCAAGTTCAGCTTGACGACGTTTTCTTTCTTCAACTTCACGACCTTTAGCCTTATCCATTTTGTAAACGTACGCCATAACTTCGGCGATAGCTTTATAAAGTTCTGGCGGAATTTCGCGGTCAATGTCCAACGCCATTAACATATTAACAAGCGTCTTGTTTTGATAAACTGGGACGCTACTTTTTTGTGCCGCTTCCAAAATATGCTCGGCAGTATGACCTTTACCCTTAGCAACGACACGCGGCGCGGTGTCTTTATCGGCATCATATTTTAACGCGACGGCTTGTTTATCTTTGATATTTTCGGCGTCCGTTCCAGATTTTATTGTATCGTCCATGTTTCAATCCCTCACGAAATTTTATTTGTTATCGGCGTTACCATTCCCGCGCTGACGGCAAACATTTTACCGAAATTTTCTGCGGGAAAATATTTTTTTTCAGTTGCTGTAATTATCGTTTGAATTTTTTTCAACTTAAGGAAAGCTAAAAGTTGTGTCCTGCGGTCGGCGTCTAATTCACTCATTACGTCATCAAGTAGCAGTAGCGGATATTCGCCACGCGCAGTTTTCAAAAATTCCAGTTCAGAAAGTTTTAATGAAAGTGCCGCTGTACGAAGTTGACCTTGTGACGCATAAATTTTCACTTCCCGATTGTTTATGAAAAAGTTTAAATCGTCAAGGTGCGGTCCGAAACCTGTATTGCCGCGTTCAATGTCACGTACAGACCGTTGCTCAATATTTTCATAGTACCAACCCAACAAATTTTTTCTAAACGTCGGCGAATAAAGATCTTCAAGCGGTACGTCACATTCCACATTTTTAAATTTGTATTCGACAGAAAAATTTTCATCCTGCGCGGAGATATTTTTATAAATCCCATTAGCCAAATCATTCAGCCTGTAAACGGCGATTATGCGGTACAACGTAACTTTCGCGGCGTATTCTGCAAATTGTTCATTCCACATCGAAAGTTCAGACCTTCGCGCGTAACCTTCACGAATTTTTTTCAGTAAACTATTTCGTTGCGTGACGATTCGATTGTAGTTTGAAAGATTTTCAAAGTAAACTGGTGCCGCTTGCGAAATTTCACCGTCTAAAAATTGTCGACGACCTGACGGCGAACCTTTCAACATAAACAAATCTTCTGGCGAAAACATTACCGAATTTAGCCGCCCAATAAAATCTTTCGACCGTGCCGCATCACCATTCACTAAAAATCGCCGTTTATTTCTTTCGGCTGAAAGTTCAATCGACAATTCCTGCGAAACGTCCGCCTTTGAAAAATTTATCTTGACGAATGCCGCAACGTTGCCCCATTGAATCAGTTCGTGAACTTTCGCGGCGCGTGATCGTAGCACTGATGAAAAGTACACCGCCTCAAGAATATTTGTTTTGCCCTGCGCGTTTCGACCAAGAAAAATATTTATTCCGTCGTCAAGTTCAAGCCGCAATTCCGAAATGTTGCGGAAGTTTTTTAAAAAAATTTCTGTTACGTACATTGTTTTTGAAGTATAGCAAAAAATTTTTGTCAACGCCATAGTTTTTTATTAATGCGTAATTCGTAATGAAAGCTAAAAGCTACTATGAATTAGATTATTGGAATTGTCAACGTAAAGATTGTACCCTTGCCGACGGTACTTTCAACGTCAATTTTAATGTCGTGACTGTCAGCAATTACCTTCGCCATATAAAGCCCAATTCCACTACCGCCGATTGCATTTTCAAGACGTACGCCGCGTTCAAAAATTTTGTCAAAATCTTCCTCTGCAATGCCTATACCTGTATCAGCAATGCTTACAAAAACTTTGTCGCCTTGCTTAACGGAACTTAGCTTGACACTGCCACCGTTCGGCGTGTACTTAATCGCGTTGTCAAGAAAAATCCTAAGTATCTGCAGAATTGCCGCCTTATCGCCGTAAATCTGCGCGGCGTCATTACGAATCAACTTGACTTCGTGATTTTCGCCTTCAACTGTAATTGTCCGCTGAAAAGCTACGTCGACAATTTCCGCCAAGTTCAAGTTTTCTTTGTGGAAGTTAGATTTATTTTCATCTTTATTCGGACGCAGATTTTTCAGCAAAGTTTGCATATTCTGCGCTTCGTCACGAATCACATTGACGCTTTCATCGCGCAACGCTTGATTAGCGCCACCGTATTTTTCCAAAATTTCGGCGTAACCTTCAATGACCGTTAAAGGCTTACGCAGTTCATGGGAGGCGTTGGACACAAAATCTTTATGGCGTGAAATATCGCCCTGCATATGATCCAACATCGTATTAAAAGTTTTCGCAAGCTCTGTAATTTCATCATTAGTCGGAGGTACAGGAATTCTTTCCTTGACATTTTCGCGTTCACTTTCCAGCGTAATTTTTTTAGCTAGCGCAGTAATTTTTTCAATCGGACTTAAAATTTTTTTGCTGACGAATTGTCCTACCTTGAATGAAAAAAATATTCCCAACAAATTTACAATTAAAATAAAAGTTAGCAGGTCAGTAAAAATATTTCGCTGTGAAGTAATTGTCCTGAAAAAATACAGCGTCAAGTAGCCGTCGGGCTTGTGGTAAGTCAATTTGCCACGATAGACAAGGGCATTTCTAAGTTGCGCTACGTCAAAATTTTCGTCAGCTAAAAGCGGCGGCGTTTTCATAATATTTTTTTCAAACATTTCATTGGAAGGATAATTGACTTCGTTGGTATCGAAAATTAAATTGCCTTTATCATCAAAAATTCTAAGCACGACGCCAGACAGTAACGCTTTGTGTATGGAATGAAAAGTTAAATCGTCGTTATGGTTTTTAGACTCCGACAAAATTTTTTCAGCAATTCGCATACTGTATTGGATTGTAGCTTCGGCGGGATGATATAGCGCATATGAAACGCCGCCTACCAAAACTACGTTAAGTACGACAATCGGTAAAAGAAAAAACGCCGCAAAAATTTCAGTGATTTTTGTGGAAATTTTTCTGCTGGCGTACCAATCATAAATTTTTCTTAGCATAAAATTTATTTACCTACTGCGTTTAATCGTAAAACTATTTTAGTTGTTTGACAAAGTAGTCTGTAACAATTTCAGCCGTCTTTGCAACGTCCTGTGAAAAGCCGTGATCAAAATTCGGCAGAAGTTCAAGCCAGCTATTTGTGTAAATGTGCTTATAATGCAAGCTGTAAGTGTACGGTACAACTACATCGCCCGTGCCGTGAATCATCAGCGCTGGACCTTGATAACGTTCAGCTGTTTCATAAATCGGAAGAGTTTGCGCAGTTAAAATGTAATTGCGTCCAAGTTTGCGACCGCCGAAAATTTCAACAGTTGCAGGCGGGTTAATCGAATCGTACGTTTTATCAAAAATATGACCGCGTATGGCGTCATCCCTCAAAACTGCGGCAGGCGCCATTAACGCAATAGCTTTAACTTTATTCGTGCCGAGTTCACCAGCAACCATACTTGTCACGACGCCGCCTTGAGAATGCCCAGCTATTGAAATACTTGTCACATTCGGCAACTGGCTAGCATAGTTGTAAACTTTTTTAGCGTCTTCAATTTCGTTTAAAACAGTCATATCGGAAAAATTTCCTTCGCTGTCACCGTGTCCATTGAAGTCAAAACGTATAGACGCAATGCCGACTTTTTCTAAATCATTTGCAAGCGTCGTCAGCAACGGTTCATTTTTATTGCCTGTGAAACCATGACAAATTATAACGAGCGGGTAGGAGGACTTACCGTCAGGCGTTTGTAGTACGGCAGAAAGTTTTCCGTGATCGCCGTTAATCTGCAAGCTTTGACTTTTCGCGTTGGCAGTCAATGGTAAACTTACTAAGGCGGCAAGTAACAGGCTAAAAAAAATTTTCAACACGTCAACCACTCCCAAAAATTTTTAGTAGATAGTAGCATTGACTGAAAATTTTTGCAACAAAAAAATGGCGCTGACATTTCAACGCCACGTAAGAAAAAGTTTATTCGAC
>CAMJAZ010000109.1 GCA_946403735.1 uncultured Selenomonadales bacterium | reverse complement strand
ATTAGCTAATCAAATAGCCTTCCTTTTCAGCTTCTTCACGAAGTTTTTTCTCTTTAGCCATATCTTCTTCAAATGCCTTTTTTACATTAGGCGGCGCTTCATTGCTTATTCCAATAAGATCACCGTCTTCATTATGAATTCCATACTTAATTACATAATCATAGTACCACGGTCTAATTTCGGACATTTTTAGTTCAACTCCTCTTTAAGACGTATCCAAATTTCTTTGGATAATATTAATACTCTCAATTTTCAATCACCGTCACCTAAAAATCTACATCTGAATTTTCCATAATTCTTTGTCGTTCAACCAAATAACCATTGTTGGAAAATTTTCATTAAATTCTTCCAATAAGCGTTTCCGTTTGCAAATTTGCCATTATCTTTGCCTCTGGTAGCGCCTAAAAAAATTATCCGATAAATCCGCATGAGCGTATTTATCAATAGCTCGAATTCTTCTTATCGATATATCATTTTCCCATCAAATAGAATCTGCCGCCGCTCGTGTCTGTACGAAATTTTATTTCATCCTAATCAGTCTTTCTGCATTATTATACATAATTCGCTACATACGCGCGATATTGTAAAGCGTCTTTAAACTGATTAAGCTTGGCTATGTACATTCTTTAGCGGTTGTTGTATCATACAGTAATAAAAATAAGCAAAATTTTGAGTCGAGCTTGGCACTTGAAAAATTCGTACGTCGAAATTTAAATTAAATATGAAAGGATTTATAAAGTAATGAGCGATTATAAATTTAGCTGGAAAAAAATTATCGGCAACGATGAAACAGTCGCGAAGTTGAAAAAATTTTCCGTAGAAAAAACTTTCCCGCACGCAATACTTTTCGCTGGCGTTGAAGGTATTGGAAAACGTAAAGTGGCTGAAACCTGCGCGGCAACGTTGCTTTGCGAAAATTTAATTGACGGCGAACCTTGCGGCACTTGTGACAGTTGCAAACTTATGGCGGCTGGCACGCATCCCGATTTTTACGTCGTCGAACCTGAAGACACGAAGACGGCGCGAAATATTAAAATTGGACAGATTCGCAATTTGCAACATGAAGCGTCATTGCGTCCAGTTCAATCCGATAGGCGTGTTGTCATAATCGACGGCGCAGAATTTATGAATAAAGCCGCGTCGAACTGCATTTTAAAAACTTTGGAAGAGCCGCCAACTCAAACAATTTTTATTTTGTTGACGGCTAATCGCGCAGGGCTTTTACTTACTATTCGGTCGCGTTGCAGTATGATGTTGAATTTTGAAAAACTTTCTGCCGAACAGATTTACGAATCACTTTTAGTACAGGGCATTGACGCCGTTAAAGCGCAAAAACTTTCCGTAATTTCCGACGGTAGTTTAGGTCGAGCATTGGCGCTTGAAAAATCTGGTGGTTATGAAATGCGCGATGACGCCTTCAATTTAATCAAGCAACTTTCAAGTAAGGCGCTGACTGACGAAATTATTTTTGCTAAGGGAAAAATTTGGGAGACTTGGTCACGTGAAAATTTTGCGGACTTCGTGACGTACATTCAAAAAATTCTGCGCGATATTTACTTAGTCAATCAATCTGAAACTTACGAACTTTACAACGTCGACTTGAAAGAAAATCTTGCCGCTATTAAAATTCCTGAAAAAATTTTGTATAAAATGATTGCTGAAGGTACGCTGGCACAACGGCGCTTGAAGTCCAACGCAAACTTACGCCTTTTAGCCGAATCGTACGCAATGCGCCTTAGATTAGCCTGCAAATAAAAAAAGCCGTGACGTTCAATCACGGCAATTTTTTTATTCTAGTCGATAAGCTTTGCTATGGCGAAGAAAACGGCGTGAGCTTTGGCGAAAATTTTTCCAGTGTCGTCAATCATCGCGCATTCACAATTAAAAATGTGTCGACCTTCACTCAAAATTTTTGCGTCGGTAATAATCCTTGACGCCATTTGTACGGGGTGCATAAATTCAAGCGTGATTGAAACGGTCACGACTTTTTTATTGCGCATAAGACAAGCCGCGCCCATTGCCGTATCAGCCATTGTCGTTAAAACGCCGCCGTGCAATATTCCGTAGGGATTGCTATGACATCCTTTCACGTCAAGTTCAAGGCGGACGCAACCGTCATCAGTAGGTACAATTTCGACGCCTAGAAAGTCGATGATTTTATTATCGTGACAAAATTGGATAACTTGTTCTTGTGTCGGTACGGGCAAAATTTTTTCCTCCTAACAAATACCTTCCAGCAAAATTTTTATCTTAAGACGAATATTTTCTTGGAAGGGAATTTTCAACTTGCTGAACGCCGCCGCTTGATAAATGGAGTGGAACATTTCCGAAATTAAATCAACTGGTATGTCACGCCGAATTTCACCGCGATCTTGTCCGCGCAGAATTATTTCTTCAAAAATTTTTTTAAACTTCGGCGACAAATTATCGGGCATATGTTCGGGCTTATCGGAATGAACACCAGCACTAGTGAAAAGCGGCAGTATAAATCTATTTTCGTCAATCAACTTCGCCGTATCCATACAGCAAATTTCTAAAAGTTTTATCGACGATTCAGACTCCTGCACTGATAAATTTTCTTCCACGCGCTTAAATAAATTTTTTACCAGCTCCATAAGTACTTCTTCTTTTGAGCCGAAGTAGCTGTAGAAAGTACCGACGCTTAAATTTGATTCGTGCATTATGTCTGATACCGCAGTATTCATAAAGCCGCGTGATTTAAATTCCCGTGCCGCCGCATCCAAAATTGCTTGACGCGCCTGCAACTTTTTACGTTCCCTAAGCCCAATCATCTCAATTCCCTACTCTCTTTTCCACGTGAAAAAAATTATTGTGCCGAAAATTGTTACCGCCAAATTTCTGTACGTCATATAATCATGCACATAGGAATGATTTTTCAGCACCGCGTACCAAATGAATGGCAATAAAATTATAAACGAAAATGTCAACGCCATTGACTTCGTGACGAAAATTTTTTTCTTATGGCTAATCAAAAGGTACAGCAGATAAATTAAAAGCAACGCTAAAATTACTGGAAGTGGTCCACGCATTAACGCTGAAAAATTTCTTTCCAATACGTCCAAATACGTGAAAGTCATTCCGCCTTCCGCCGCTGATAACGTCGTTGAAGTGCGATAAATCGCCTTGCCTAACGCGCTAAGTATTACGTTTTCGCCAGTGAAAATTGTTGCTAAAATCCATTTGCCAGCCCACATTCCACCGTAGCCAAATCCCCACGCGAATAAGTAAGACGATAACTTTGCCAAAACTTTTTTTGGTTCAGCGTCGCAGAAAAATTTTTTATTCATCAGCACGCAAACGCATAAACTTATGCCGAATGCCGTGAATGGGTACGTTAGGAAGTCGACGTAAACTGTTACAATTCCAAGTAGTAGGAAAAAGTATAAATAATTTTCTCCGCGCAGTAACATTTCATTTCGTCGTAAAATAAAAATCGTCGACAAAAGTATTATACAAAACACGTCGGAATTTTGAAAGTCAATCGCCGCCGTTATTGGATTGAGCGTCAACAAAATCAGCGCAAATGTTAGCGTTAAATTTCGTCCGAATCTTTGATAGAAAAGAAATAGTACCGTCAACGTCAGAAAAAACTGTACGTAAAAATTTAGTACGCGCAGGTCGTGTACAGGCGAAATCATCAGCAGTGGCTTTAATACGACAAGATAACCATGCCAATACAGCGGATAGTACCAAGCTTCGCTATCAGCTTGCCTTTCATTTTTCATCACGTCAACTAGCGTATTGACTGGCGCATCTGGCGTGTCGTCAATGAATTTCCACGACGGATTTAAAAACGCCGATTGAATTAAATTTTCGACGGGGTACGCCGCTTTCATCAACATAATTGAATCGGTGAAGTTGTCAATTCGCGTATGAATGACGCCGCCAGCCCAAAATGGCGCGTGACCTTCCAATTCGTAAATGCGCGACGAACGGTCTACGTTGTGATAAATTCTAGCCGTTGGCAATGCATACGCGGCAAGAATCAGTACAGCGCCGATACAAATTGACGCCGCTAAAATGCCCGTCATATTTCTAAGTATAATAAAAATTTTTTTCACTACTAATTACTCACTACTCACTACTTACTACTCAATAACTTCAACAAATTCATCTTCAATTCAAAATCCTTTCGTGCATTAACGGCGATTGTGTCAAGAATCAAGCCGCACATTGCCGATAAAATCGAAGTCACCGCGATTAAGCCGCTGACAATCAACGTTGGAAAGCGCGGTACTAATCCCGTCTGCAAAAATTCTGCTAAAATTGGCAAGAACATTGCCAGAGCTAAAATCATCAGTACGAGTGCAACTGCGCCGAAAAATTTTAATGGGCGATAATTGCGGTACAGATTAAAAATCGTCATTATGACTTTCACGCCGTCAACGTAAGTATTCAGCTTGCTAAAACTTCCTGCAGGTCTGTCACGATAATTGACGGGCAAACTTTCAATTAAAAAATTTTTATCCAGCGCGTGAATTGTCATTTCCGTTTCAATCTCAAAGCCTTGTGACAGAATTGGAAAACTTTTCACGAACAGGGGACTAAAGGCGCGATAACCAGTCATAACGTCAAGAATTTTTTTAGCCTTTTGCCGCGTCCACAAAGTATTGATAAAGCCGCGTACAAGTGAATTGCCGAAATTGTGAAAAGGGCGTTTATTTTCCTCAAAGTACGTTGCGCTAAGTCTGTCGCCGATAACCATATCAGCACGACCGCTTAAGACAAGCTCTGCCATTTCCCGCGCATATTCGGCAGGGTACGTGTCGTCGCCGTCAGTCATAATGTAACAATCAGCGTCAATCTCACGGAACATTGTACGAATAACGTTGCCTTTACCTTGCCGATATTCACGCCGAACAATCGCGCCAGCTTTTTCAGCAATTTTTGCGGTGTCGTCGGTGGAATTGTTATCGTAAACGTAAATGTCAGCATCGGGCAAAACTGCGCGGAAGTCACGTACAACTTTTTCAATCGTTACGGCTTCATTGTAGCACGGAATTAGTACGGCAATTTTTTTATCGTTCATTGTTATTTTACCTCCCGCAATGATTCAATGAAAAAGCACGTCAAACTGAAAAGTGTTATTGCCAAATTTCTGTATGTGAAAAAGTTGTGTACATAAGAATGATTTTTAACCGCTAAGTACCATACAAATGGAAGTACAGCTACAAACAAAAATGTCAACGCCATTGACTTTGTAACGTGAAATTTCTGTATGTTGACGATTAACAGATACATTAAAAATATTGCTAAGATGAACAAAATTGTTGTGAATGGTTCACTTAATAGCGCGTCAAAATTTTGTTTAAAAACGTCTAACGTTGTGAAAGTGAGTCCGCCTTCTTCTTGGGATGAACGATAAGCTATTCGATTAATCGCAGCATTAAAAGCATTGAGGTATTTAGTAGTTGCCACTATCCATTTGCCTGCCCACATTCCGCCGTAGCCGAATCCCCACGCGAATAAGTACGACAACAATTTTGTTAAAATTTCTTTAAGTTCAGAGTCGTAGAAAAATTTTTTATTCATCAGCACGCAGACACAAAGCGGTATTCCCAATGCCGTTATTGGATAAGTTAGGAAGTCAAAGTACGCCGTAACAATCCCGATTATTAAGAAGAAATACAAATAATTTTTGTCGCGCAGTAGAAATTCATTTTTACATAAAATAAAAATTGTTGACAAAAGCATTATGTAAAATATATCGGAGTTTTGAAAGTTCATTGCGGTTGTTATTGGATTGATGACGGCTACAACTAACAAAAAGGCGTACATTTCGAGCAGTCCCAATCGCCGATAAAATAAAATCAGAGCCATTGCTATAAGAAACATTTGCAAGTACAAATTTAAAATCCTTAATTCATAAACCGTAAAAAATGTCAGCGCAGGTTTTAAAATCACTAAATAACCGTGCCAATAAAGCGGATAAAGTTTTTGTCGGCGAACTGTCTATAATATGCCACGACGGATTTAATGCTAATGAATATGAGAGATCTAAATTTTCGACGGGGTATGCCGCCTTCATCAACATAATTGAATCGGTGAAATTGTCAATCCTACTATGCAATACCCCCCCCGCCCAGAGTGGTTCGTCGCCTTCTTTGTTATAGATGGCTACGGAATTTTGTACA
>CAMJAZ010000108.1 GCA_946403735.1 uncultured Selenomonadales bacterium | reverse complement strand
AATATTCGCCGCAAAATGACGCTAAATATTTATCAGATTCTCACGATTTTATTTTGCTTTATGCTAAAGACAAAAATGTTTGGCGACCGAATTTATTGCCGCGTACCGAAGAAATGAACACACGTTATAAAAATCCAGACAATGACCCGCGCGGCGTTTGGAAGTCTGGCGATTGTTCAGCAAAAAGATTAACGCCGTCTGATATTTACGAAATTACAACGCCAAGTGGAAGAAAAGTTTTGCCACCAGTGGGTACAAGTTGGAGATTTTCTAAAAAAAAATTTGATGAATTACTTGCAGATAACAGAATTTATTTTGGCAAAGACGGTAATAATGTTCCTTCTGTAAAAAGATTTTTATCAGAAGTTCAAGGCGGCACGGTTTCAAAAACAATTTGGAAAAGTGATGAAGTCGGACATACTGACGAATCAAAAAAAGAAATTAAAGCGTTGAATTTGTTGGAAGTTTTTGCGACGCCGAAACCTGAAAGATTGATACAGCGAATATTGACGCTAGCGACAAATGAAGGCGATATAGTGCTTGATAATTTTGTAGGAAGTGGCACGACGGCGGCGGTAGCGCATAAGATGAAACGGCAATATATCGGCGTTGAGCAAATGGATTATATAGAGACGGTGACGGTTGAACGGCTGAAACGTGTTATCGACGGCGAGCAAGGCGGCATATCAAAGGCGGTAGACTGGCAAGGCGGCGGCAGTTTCATTTACTGCGAACTGGCGAAGTTGAATGAAAAATTTGTAGACGAAATAGCGGCGGCGAAAGATTTTGAAACGATTCAAGCGCTGTACAAAAAAATTGCGCATTCGGACTTCATCAGCTATAAAGTAAATCCGTCTGATATGGACGCGGCGGTTGACGATTTTGCGGCGCTTAGTTTAGACGACCAAAAACGTTTGTTAATGGAACTTTTGGATAAAAATATGTTGTACGTGAACTACAGCGACATTGACGACGCTGACTTTGCCGTTTGTAACGCCGACAAAAAATTTACGCACAGTTTTTACAATTAGGGGTTGAAATAGGTACTTGCTAAGAAATTATTGAAGTGATAATATTTTGACGTGAGAAAAAACAGACGGTTGAGAAGAAAATCTGGCATCGGTATCACAGACGCAAAAAAACCCCCTAGCCATCTTGGGAGAGATGGTTTGGGGGTTGCGTCTATTCAACGCCATTGCGAGGAAGGCTGAAAGATGAGTAAAGCGTTTGAGATGATTTCCGAATCACTCAATGAAATTATTGAGGATTTAGAAAAAAATGATGGAAAAAATCTTAATCGTGAAATTGTTACGCTTAAGGAAAGAAAGATTAGTACTGAAAATCGGAGGGCTGAACATTGGGATTTTTGTACGAAAGAGTTGACGGCTGGCGCGATGTCATAGAAGTAGAAGTTCCCGCCTACATTCCAAAAAATTTAAATCCGTCGTTTGAACTGCGCGACTATCAAGTTAAAGCGTTTGAAAATTTTATAATGTACTTTGAAAACAAAAAATCGCCGCGACCGTTGCAAGTACTGTTTCATATGGCGACGGGTAGCGGCAAAACTTTAATAATGGCTGGGCTAATGCTGTACCTCTACAAGCAGGGGTACAGAAATTTTTTATTTTTCGTGAATCTTACAAACATTCTTGACAAGACGCGGGAAAATTTCCTCAATGCGACTTCCAAAAAATATTTGTTCGCGGAAGAAATTGTGATAGACGGTGAAAAAGTTCCCATAAACGTCGTGAAAAATTTTCAATCGGTGGACGAAGACGCGATAAATATTTGTTTCGAGACTACGCAGGGACTACACATAAAAAATTTTTGGGTGGAAGAAAACGCCATTTCGGCTGACGATGTCAAAGATAAAAAAATCGTCTTCATATCGGACGAGGCGCACCATTTGAACGTTGCTACAAAAAATTCCGCCAATAAAGACAGTACAAATTCTTGGGAGCAAACCGTACAGTATCTTTTCAAGTTGAACGCTGAAAATATTTTGCTGGAATTTACGGCGACTTGTGACATTAACAACGCTGAAATAAAAAAATTCTACGAAGATAAAATTATTTTCAACTACCCGCTAGATGATTTTTACAAAGCTAAATATTCAAAAGAAATTCTTAGTATGAAGTCACATTTGCCGCCGATTGAAAAGGCGTTGCAGGCAATTATTTTAAGTCAATATCGCTTAAAAATTTTCCACGATAACCGCTTGAACGTTAAGCCGATAGTTTTATTTAAGTCGGCGAAGATTAAAGACAGCCAAAAATTTATTGCGGAATTTCTTGAGACGATAAACAATCTTGACGGCAATTATTTAGAAAAATTTTTAGCGACCTGCGATTTGCCGATAATGGAGCGCGTCAAAAAATATTTTCAGCGCAAGGGAATTTCCTATGAAATGTTAGCCGCCGAATTGCGCGACGATTTTTCAGAGCAACATTGCCTTTCGGTAAATGACGATAAGGACGCGCAGAAGAATCAGATTTTATTGAATTCGCTTGAAAATCTTGACAATCCGTACCGCGCCATTTTTGAAGTGAAAAAGCTTGATGAAGGCTGGGACGTGCTGAATTTATTTGACATTGTGAGGCTTTATGAAACCAGCAACAAGGCTAGCACAATTTCAGAGGCTCAACTCATCGGACGCGGCGCTAGGTATTGTCCCTTCCAAATTGATGACGAACAGCCGAAATTTCAGCGTAAATACGATTCGGACGTTGATTGCGAATTGCGAATTTGCGAAACGCTGTATTATCATTGTCAAAACGATTCGCAGTACATTAAAGATTTGAAAGACGCGCTAAAAGAAATTGGGCTTAACTTAGATAAAAAAATTACGTGTGAGTACAAGCTCAAGGAAAAATTCAAGGCTAGCGAATTTTTTAATATAGGTAAAATTTATCTAAATAAACGCCATGAAAAAAAATTGTCACCTGCAAGCGAAATTGCGACGTCGATTCGTGACAAAAAGTATTCCGTAGAATTTGGCGCGTCATCAGCAGGTACAAATCAGCTGATGACGGACGACGTGGGCGTTGAAGTTAAAAATATTGCCGATAAATATTTTTGGTACACGATAAAAGAAATTGCGGCGAAAAATTATTCGATTGTCCACAAAGCGTTGAGGAAATTTCCGATTTTGAAGTTTAGCAACTTGAAACAAATTTTCCCAAATTTGGACTCCACAAAAACTTTTATAACAGATGAAAAATATCTTGGCGGCATTAAGATTGAAATTGCAAGCAGTAACGATGAATTGAGTTGCAGTGATTTATACCGCGCAGTTTGTGAAGTTTTGACAAAGATTGCCGCTGAAATTTCCGCGCCGCAAAAAGAATTTGAAGGTACAAAAAATTTTTATCCTGCTGACATTAGCGAAATTTTCACCGATAAAAAAGTTCATTATTCTGAAGTTACACCAGGCGGCGAAGGCGAATCACAAAAAATTGACGCGAACTTTCAAATTGATTTGTCGACGGCTGATTGGTTTGTATACGAAGATAATTTTGGTACGTCGGAGGAAAAAGCCTTTGTGAAATATTTCAGCAAGCATTACGCCGAATTGCGCAAGCACTACGATAAAATTTTTCTTATAAGGAATGAGCGGCAATTCCCTATTTTTTCTTTTTACGACGGCAAACGTTTTGAGCCAGATTACGTACTTTTTCTGCAGAATGATTCGGAGACGTGGCAAATTTTCATTGAGCCGAAAGGTGCGCATTTGTCAGATGGTGAACTGTGGAAGGAAGAATTTCTCCTGCAGTTAAAAGACAATGCAGTTGCCAAAAAGTTTTATGTTGACGATCCTGCATATAAAATTTTGGGCTTTCGCTTTTACAATCAAGATAAAGAAAATATTTTTGACGCAGATTTTCAAACTTTGCTTTAAACTTGAACTGTTAAAAATCGCCAAGCAACGGTTTCAGCGCCGAATCAGTCAAAAGTTGATTCGTGCGTTCAACGTCATAGCTGTTATTCAACGCAAAAATTATTACGTCGTCCCAAGTATCTTTAGCGTAAAGTTTTGGCGATTCGGCGTAATATAAAAGGCGTTGCGTTTCATTCAGTGAAAGTTGCATTGCCAGCGCCAGCGATAAAATTTTTGTACGTGAATTATTTTTGCGTTCACCAGAAAAAATTTTGTAGGCGTAATTGCCAATACAAGATTTTTTTATAACGTCGACTTTCGACAAATTTTTTTCTTTCAATAAAATTTCCAAGTACTCGGCAAGTGTAAGGTCGGGTAAATTTTTTTTATTTTCGTCAAAAAAATTTTGCAGTTCACTTTCAGTTTTGACTTGCAGAATTTCATTTTCCATTTCGGCAGTATTTTTAGCAGTCATTGTTTAAGCTCCTTTCGCGGCGTGATAAAATATCCGCGAGGTGATAACTTTGCGGGAAGATGTAGCGGCTTTTATCAATTATCGGTTTGAAAAAATTTCACGGCTGAATGATGAATCAAAGACTAATGAAGTTTGGCATGTAAAAGTACGGGCAACAGGTCAATTCGCCGTGATGAAAATTATTAAGTCGGGCAACGTACCCTGCGCGGAATTGCGGGATATGGCTAACCCAATTTTGGCGAAGATTTTATATTGTGCGCAGGACGAATCAGATACAGTTATCGTCGAAGAATACGTAGCTGGCGAAACGTTAAGCGAAATTCTACGCGGCGGAAAATTTTTTGATGAAACTGCCGCGCAGGATTTTTTATTGCAAATGTGCGACGGCTTGAAAATTTTACATGCGGCAGGAATTGTTCACCGCGATATTAAACCGTCAAATTTGATTCGGCAATCGGACGGGCGAATAAAGTTGATTGACTTCGACGCGGCAAGAATTTTTAAAGCCGATAAGCGCCGCGATACACGTCATTTAGGCACTGAAGGTTATGCGCCGCCTGAACAGTACGGAGCAGGGCAAACTGATAATCGTAGCGATATTTACGCGCTGGGCGTCACGGCTAAAGAAATGCTCGGCAAAAATTATCGCGGACGGCTTGAAAAAATTTTGGCGAAATGTACCGCTTACGATCCACAATACCGTTATCAATCTGTCGACGAATTGAAAGCCGCCTTGACTTCTGATGAAGTTGAGAAAAAATCTTACGGTGGAAAAATTTTTTTAATCTGCGCGGCAATAATTTTGTCGGCAGTAATTTTTTATTTTAATTCGCCGATTGAAGAAAAAATTCCCGCAGAAATTCCCCTGCAGGAGGAAAAAATTTCAGTGCAGGAAAAGCCAGTTGAAAATGTCACAGAAGTTAAGCCAGCGCCTAAAGTTGATGAAAAAGTTACGTTCGGCGAAATTGTTTTGCCAGAACTTGCAACGCCGTCAAATTCCACGTCACAAAATTTGCCGCAACTTGCCACGCCGTCAAGTTCGCCGCCACAAAGTTTGCCACAACTTTCTACGCCGCCAATTTCAACGCCACAAAGTACGCCGCAACTTTCAACGCCTATAACGTTGCCGCCAATGACTTCAAATAATACGTCAACGCCTCCCGCGCAGATTGATTCGCCACAAGTTGAAGACGTTGTACCTGCGGAAAATTTTGTACGCGCCAAATATTTTTTAAACGGCGAACATATCAACGCTTGGCAGGACAATTCAAGCGAAGATTCTGAAGTTGCCCACTTAGTACACATTCCATTTGAAACTTGGCACAATAATTTTTATCCGATAACAGGGACGCTTGAAATTCAGCTTAAAAATTTATCTGCGAAAAGTTTTGCGCCGCAACTTGAAATTACTTTCGACGATAATGGCATTGTCGATACGAAAATTTTAAACGGTACGCTACTTGCTCACGGACAAAGTTTTACTTTCACCGTGCCGCTGAATCAATTTCGCGTGGAAAGTTTGAAAGATGCGTTAGTAGGTTCGGCGGAACTCAACATAAAAATTTTGGGCGCCGCGCAGATTATCGGTTCAACCGCTATCATAAATTTTGTTTTTGTGCATAAAAATTTTCCGATTATTGAAGACTAAAATTTTTTCAAAAATTACCCCGTCGGGGGACGACTTAAGTAAAAATATTCTGTAAAATTTATTTATAACATATTGACAAAAAATTGGGGGGGGGTAGTACAATCACATTTGAAAATTTTTTACCTTAAAAAAGGAGACGCTCCATTTGAAAGGCAGTCTTTATTTAATTATTATTATTTCGATTGCTGTGATAGGTTATTTTTTGTACGGCAAGAAAAAATTATATCTGACACTCGGCGAAGATTGCTATAAAAG
>CAMJAZ010000107.1 GCA_946403735.1 uncultured Selenomonadales bacterium | reverse complement strand
TATGCCGTAATTTACCTTGCCAATGCTAAATTCTACAATTTCAAATTCATTAGTGCCTGTTTCGAGGAGAATACCTTTCTTATCGCCGGGCGTTTCTGCGCCTTTACGCGCCTTATCGTTTGCCATAAAATTTTCCCTCATCTTTCAGTAAATTTTCTGATATTATAAAGTAGCAATGCGCAAATTTCAAGCTAGAAAATTTTGCTAATTGCTAAATGCTAAAATCTGAAAATTTGCAGGATTTTCTTTTGGATTATCGAAAATGAAGTTGAAAAGGAGGTGAATTTTTTATGGTATAGGGAATAATTCTTAGGTGTTGTTGGTAAACTCCAACTTGAAATTATTTTATTAACTATTTTTTCTTTTGACGCAAACTTAGGTTCTAGTTTTCATTACGAATTACGCATTGATTAGGGGGTCGGGGGTATTGGAATTTTTACTTGCGCTGTCACCAATATTGTGGCTTGTCATAGCGCTTAGCGTAATAAAAATGTCAGCGTGGAAAGCTTGTATAATCGCGCTGATAATCTCACTTGCCGCAGGTATGGGATATTGGCAAATGGAAAGCGTCCGTGCAATGGAGTCCGTCTTAGAAGGCGTAGCGCTGGCATGTTGGCCCATTTTATTAGTTATCGTCGCGGCAATTTTTACGTACAATTTAACCTTGCACACAAAGGCAATGGACACTATCAAAGAAATGTTGACTAGCGTTAGTCACGACAAGCGCGTTTTAATTTTATTAATCGGCTGGGGATTCGGCGGATTTTTGGAAGGTATGGCGGGATTTGGTACAGCAATAGCAGTTCCCGCAGGAATGTTAGCAGGTATCGGCATCAATCCAATTTTATCAGTATCAGTCTGTTTAATCGCAAATTCCGTACCGACGGCTTACGGTTCAATCGGCATTCCACTTGTAACTTTAGCTAACGTCACGGCGTTTGACCCTGTACAGCTGGCAACTTTCACGTCATTGCAACTCGGCGTATTAACTTTACTTTGTCCCTGGCTTATGGTTATAGTAACTGGCGGCGGCTTAGGTGCACTGCGCGGAATGACAATGATGTGCTTGGGCGCAGGACTTGCATTTTTCCTTCCAGAACTTGTGTTGTCAATGTTCGTAGGTCCTGAATTGGCAGTAGTAGCTGGCGCTATCGTCACAATGGGAACAATAGTTTTCATCGCTAAAAAATTTCCTGTCAACGATCCTGAATACGCAATGCCCTCTCACGAAGGCGCGAAAATTACGACGGCTAAAGCTATCAATGCTTGTTTGCCGTTCATCTTAATTTTCATTTTCCTGCTGTTCACAAGTAAACTTGTACCGCCGATAAATCAAGCCTTGTCGACGATTAAATCAAGCGTACCGATTTATAACGGTGAAGGCGGCGTACCATATACATTTATGTGGGTCAATACGCCAGGCGTGCTGATTATGTTAGCGGCGTTCATTGCTGGCAGTAAGCAAGGCGCAAGTTTCGGCGAAATGTTAAAATTGCTCGGCAAAACGATTGACGGCTTGAAATTCACAATGGTCACAATAATTTCTGTTATTGCGACGGCTAAAGTTATGGGTTATAGCGGCATGACGAATCAAATTGCAGATACAGCAGTTGCAGTAACTGGCACGGCTTATCCAATGATAGCGGCATTTCTCGGCTCTGTCGGCACGTATATAACAGGTTCAGCAACTTCAAGCTGTGTACTTTTCGGCAAGTTACAAGTTATGGCGACTCAAGCTATTGGCGCGTCCCCAACTGCTCAAGCTTGGGTAGCGGCGGCTAATGCAACAGGTGCTTGTGCAGGTAAAATGATTTCGCCGTTATCAATCGCGATTGGTTCGGCGGCTATCGGCGTCAAGGGCGCTGATTCACAACTGCTAGCCTTTGCTGTTAAAATTTATATTCCATTTGTAATTTTTATGGGTGCTATAGTATACTTCGGTCAAGCACTAGTAGGATAAAATTTTTTAGGAGTGATTAATTTGGAGATTAGCGGGAAACCGCGAATTGTAATTTGGTTCGTGTCGAATGACGGACGCTTTATCGGAAATGCGGTAAACATTTTGACGCGGCAGTTTAACGGCGTTGATATTATCGGCGTTACGGCAGGTCAAAAAATTTCCGTCAATAATCTACCATTTATTCCGTTACAAGAGCTAGCCCAAAATGGGGGGGTATGACATACTCCTTGTTGCTGGTGCAAGACAAATGGGCATTGCGGAAGTTGTAAAATTTGCTAAGTCTATTAAACTTGATGCCGATAAACTTTTAGGTGACTGGATTGTCTGCATACCTGGTTTTACGCTTGAAAAGTACCGCAAACTTCAACGTTCCCAACTTTCGATTTTTTCTTTCGACTGTTTAGGCGGAATCATTAATCATGATTTAGGTTTGAAAACATTTTCCCCATTTTTTAATTTGCGTGTCGAATATTACGAAGAATTTTTGAGATTTTTAAAGCATCCGCGCGTTTATATTGAGGAAGAATTAGAATTTCAAGGTACTAGGCATAGGAATAGCGGTAAAGAAGTTTTTGATTATCCTATATACTCAATCGGAAATGTTACGTTGTTAATGGTACATTATAGCAATTTTGATGAGGCTGTAAAAAAATGGAATGAACGTAAGAAACGAATTAACTGGTATAACATAATCGCTATGATGGATACGGAGAGCCAAGAAATTTTGGAAAAGTTTGATGCTCTTACTTACGGTAAAAAAGTCTGTTTCGTACCCTTTAAATCAAATTTAGATTCAGCATTTTATATAGATCCGAAATATGCAGTAAATGGTAGTTTTAGGAGTGTTATTGCTAATCTGGCACAAATTGTACCTCATTATTATAACGTATTCGATATGCTTTTGTACGGTAAGAAAACGCCGCTGATTGAGATGTAAAATAAAAAATTTTATCTAGGAGTTGATTTTTTAATGAAGAAAGACATTGAAACAAAAATTGCAGTATTCCCGATGCCTGTACTGATGATTGCCGCTTACGATGAAAATGGCGTCGTCAACGTGATGAATGCCGCGTGGGGTATGATTAGCGACATGGACAAAATCACGCTGTTCATTGACGAAGACCACAAGACAACCAAAAATATTCGTGCCGTCAAAGCTTTTACCGTTAGCATTGCTGATAAAGCGCATATGGCGGCGGCTGATTTTTTCGGTATCGCGACTGGCAACAAAATGGCTGATAAGTTTACACGCACAGGTTTTCACGCCGTCAAAAGTTCGCACGTCAACGCGCCGATTATCGATGAATTTCCTATCGCTATGGAATGTGAATTGCTGGAAATTGTTCAGACGGAAAATCTTCACGCCGTCGTTGGAAAAATTGTAAACGCCTGCGCGGACGAAAAAGTTTTAGACGATAAAGGCAAAGTCGACCCCTCAAAGATTAACGCGCTGATTTTCGATCAATTTCAAAGTGGCTATTACGTCGTCGGCGAAAAAGTCGGTAAGGCGTGGAATGCTGGCGCTCCACTTATGAAGAAAAAATAATTTGTATTTATAAATTCGTGATAATAAAAAAGCCATCCGCAAAATTTCACGGGTGGCAATTTTTATTTTCAGCTGAAAAAATTTTTAACGATATTCAGCGGCAAGTTTTTTGAACAGCGGCAATGAACGTTCAATCGTTTCAGTTTTTATGCAGTACGCGGCGCGGAAATATCCAGCGCAACCAAAATCAGCACCTGGCACGAGGAGCAAATCAAATTTTTTCGCGCGTTCACAAAAAGCGTAGTCGTCACTTTCCAGAGCCTTCGGAAAAAGATAAAATGCACCTTGCGGCTTGACACATTCAAAGCCAGCGTCGATTAAGCCGTTATACAAAAGTTTAGCGTTGCGTTCATAAATCGTAATGTCCGACGGCTTGCCCGCGCATTTAGCAATGACAAGTTGCCAAAGTGAAGGCGCGTTGACGTGCGTTAAAACTCTAGCCGCGCCAGCGACTGCACCGTAAACTTTGCCGAAGTCCTCCACTTCATCAGGCACGATAACGTAACCAATTCTTTCGCCAGGCAATGAAAAAGATTTACTGTAAGAGTAGCAGACTAAAGTATTAGCATAAAATTTCGGCACATAGGGAACATTGATATTGTAAGCAATTTCGCGGTACGGTTCATCAGAAATTATGAAAATGGCGTGTCCAAATTCTTTAGACTTGGCGGTCAAAACGTCAGCTAATTTTTTAATTGTCTCTTCGGAATAAACTGCGCCAGAAGGATTGTTAGGAGAATTTATAATGACGGCTTTAGTTTGCGGCGTCAAAATTTTTTCAAACTCATCAAAATTTATCTGCCAATCTTCAACCTGCGCGGGTACGACCTTCAATTCAGCGCCAACTGATTCGACAAAACATTTATATTCGGGGAAGTATGGCGCAAAAGTTATAAATTCGTCGCCCAGTTCAGTTAAAGCTTTAAAGCAAATTGTAATTGCCGCCGCCGCGCCAGCCGTAATGAAAAAATTTTTTCCAGCAAAATTTGTACCGAAACGCGAATTGACGCTTGCCGCTAAAATTTCGCGAACTTCAGGGTTACCAGGCGCAACGGTGTAGCCGTGAACTTTCGACGGTTCATAAGTTTGCAAAATCTCAATCGCCGCGTCGCGTACAAAGTCAGGCGTTGGCACGTTTGGGTTGCCTAAGCTGAAGTCGAAAATATTTTCTTCGCCGACTTCCGCCGCACGTTTCCTGCCAAATTCAAAAATTGTTCTTATGGTAGATTTTTTTGTACCGAGTTCGTACATTTTAGAAGAAACCATTTTGTCACCTCAAAATTATAATTTTTCAATAACAACGCCATAGATACAACGTCTACTGCACCAACCGTTGGCGTGACCGTGATTGTTGGAAATTTGGTAAGTGTTGCCGTTGCGAATGGCGGAAATTTTATGCAAGTAGTAATGTCCAGCGACTTTGCAGAAAACAATATCATTTTTTGAAAGCACCGTTTCAGCAGTAACAGGCGCGACAATCACAGGTTGACCAGATTTTAAAATCGGCGTCATTGATTGTCCTAAACCTATAATCGTGATTGTTTCGCCAGCTTGAAGTTTATCCGCCGAAATTTTATTTTCACGCCCAACAAACATTTCTTTCACCAACTTTATTTTAAAATTTATTTCAAAAAATTTTCTGTAAAACGCTAAAAAAATTCTTTTGCAAAAAATTTTTTTTATTATAACATTTTTCGCGCAGTTGTACAAAATCTTTTGGCTATGCAGAAATTTTTATACTCAATAAAAAATTTCTACACAAAAATAAAAAATTCAGAAAATAAAGCTTTTAATTATAAAAAAAATGTGGTAATATCTAACCAACTCTTAAGCGTGAGGAAAAATTTTTTTGAAGGGAAGAAAATGGATGACGACACTTTTGGAGAAAACGCGAAAGATTAACAAGCTTCTGCAACGTTCTGAAAATGTCGAGTACGACAGCATTTCAAAAGTTTTAAGTAGCGTGCTTGACGCCAACGTTTACATCATGGACAGGAGCGGAGAAATTTTTGGTTACGCCTTCACGGACAACTTTGAATGCCAGTTGATGATTGAAAAAGTTATCAGCAAAAGCAGGTTTCCTAAACCGTATGTTCGCTGGTTGAATCATTTGGACGAAACGCAGGCGAATCGTAAAACGCGCAGTGGAACTTGTGCTTATGATGAGCGGTCGCGCTGTGCATTCGACAGCAAAAATACAACGATTGTTCCAATTTATGGCGTTGGTCGGCGAATCGGCACGCTTATAATTGCGCGTTACGACGAAGATTTTACCGAAGATGATTTACTGCTTGCTGAATACGGCGCAACCGTCGTCGGTATGGAAATGCTTAGAGATCATACGGAAAAAATCGAAATTGAGGCGCGAAAAAAAGCTACCGTGCAAATTGCGTTGGCTACGTTGAGTTATTCCGAATCCGAAGCGGCGATAAATATTTTAAGCGAACTTGATGGACGTGAAGGTCTGTTAGTTGCGTCGAAAATTGCTGACCGCGTTGGAATTACTCGTTCGGTTATCGTCAACGCCCTGCGCAAATTTGAATCTGCTGGCGTAATCGAATCAAAATCTCTCGGCATGAAAGGTACTTACATCAAAGTTTTAAATGAGTACTTGCTTGACGAAGTTAAAAAGCTTAAGCGTTAAATTTGTCGAAAAAATTTTTAGCGACGTTGAAAAATTTTTGACGCCGCTTTTTTTTATTTAGTTAGGGCGTGTTGATTAATTTTTATTTTAATAAACTACTTTTCTTTTGGCGCAAAAGAAAA
>CAMJAZ010000106.1 GCA_946403735.1 uncultured Selenomonadales bacterium | reverse complement strand
TTTTTGCGCCTCATCAATGGCAATTTGTGCGCGTTGAACTTCCTGCCGCATTCCCGACACTAAAATTTTTTTATCTGCCGTCAATTCGCCAATTAATTCAATGTACGTTTTGTAGCCGACAATCACTTCTGCCGCGTCAATCAGCGCCCTAGCTTTAGGCGTCATTTCATCAATATTGCCTGGTCCAATGCCGACGATTGAAATTTTTCCGCAAGTGTTCATATTTCCTCCAAAAAATTTTATGGTGAAATTTTATCACAGAAATATTTATTTTGCATTCTTTTAAAATTTTTTCAGTGAAAGAAATTTTTTTTAGACTTGATTTAATTCCTTTATGATATAATATTATCAGAAAAATTTTCAATTATGCTTTGGAGGGATGATTAGATGAATGAGCAGAGTACCATTGCCTTTCTGATTAAAGGACTGTTGACTAGAGTTTTTCAACTAGTCGCTATAATAGTTGTAGTAATGATTGTAAGTCTGTACTTATTTTCAAGCTATACAGCTGTTGTGAATGAAGCTGGCATAGTTCGCGGCGGCAGTCAGCGCGTAGTTAAGCAAGTATTGGCAGGAGCGGACTCTGCTCAAGCTACTGAAAAAGTTGAAGGCTTGCTGAAAAAACTTGACGGCGCAATTTTACTTGGAAGTTTTTCCACCGAACGCGATAAAGTCGAATCGTACTGGAACGCGGAAGTTAAAACTGCCATTGCTGATTTTAAAAATTCAAATGATCCTGCTAAACTTTTGGAAGTCAGCGAAACGTATTTCGGACTTACAAATACAATGGTCGACGCGGCGCAAAGTATGGTAAACATTATGACTTACGTTTTGTATCTTCTGTTAATCGGCTTTGCGGCGGCAGTTGGCTTTTCCTTAAAAAAAGTTTACGCCATATTCCAAGAAAGAGTTGTTGAACCGATTGGCACTTTGGAAGGTAGCATTAACAAACTTGCGCAGGGAAATTTGAATCAAAAGTTGGTTTATAATCGCGAAGATGAAATTGGAAAACTTTACGACTTGCTTAATAAAATGCGCGTTGGACTTTCAAGTTACGTACAGGATATTGAAAGTAATTTGCGGTCAATGGCGGCAGGCGATTTAGTGACGGCAACCAATATGAAGTACATCGGCGATTACGTACCAATTCAAACTAACATTGAACACATTCGCGAATCACTTTGTAACGAAATGCATTCAATGGCTGAAATTGCCGATCAAGTTGCCGTAAGTGCAAGTGAAGTTTCGCAAGTGTCACATAGTCTTGCAGACGGCGCAGTAAGTCAAACTGAAAGTATTCAAAAGTTGCAGTCGAAAATTCAGGAGACTATGGAACAAAATGCTAAGGTTGAGACGTTCGTACAAAATGCCCTTCAACGCGGCGCAGATACTACGCGAAGTATTGAACTTAGCCGCGTGCAAATGGATAAAGTTGTTGACGCAATGAACGAAATTAGCCGAGCGTCAGAAGAAATTAAATCGATACTTGGAGCGTTGGACGAAATTACTGGACAAACGGCGTTGTTGAGTTTAAATGCGTCTATTGAGGCTGCCCGCGCAGGTTCAGCAGGTCGCGGCTTTGCAGTCGTAGCTGATGAAGTTAGAAAGCTTGCTGAACAATCTGCCGATTCAACGCAAAATATTCAGCAACTTATCACAAATGCGCTTGCTGGAATTGCTCACGGAATGGAAGTTGTAGGTACGGCGTCAAATTCTTTGTCAGGCGTCACTGAAAATACAGAGGAAGTAACAAAAGTTATTCGCCAACTTAGCGAACAAAGTAAAACTCAACAAAATATTATGAATGAAGTTAATTTACTTTCGCAAACAATTTTGGGCGTCGTCACTGATAATTCCGCCGTGTCTGAAGAATGCGCGTCGGCAAGCGCGGAACTTTCCAATTACTCCGATTCGTTCAAAGAAAGTGTCGGCAAATTTAAAACTGTATAAATATATGACGTGTTGAACAATTAATTTTTTTTAAAATATCTTTGGACTTAAAAATTTTTCATTACGAATTACACATTACGCATTACGCATTATTATTTCACAATATGCGCCGTTAAAAAAATCATCAGTTCAGATTCAGACGTACTTTTTCTATTCGTCCTAAATAATGCACCAAGTATCGGCAAATCACCAAGAAATGGAATTTTGCTGATACTTTTTTCTTCCTCCGAACCGATAAGCCCGCCAATAACCATAGGTTCGCCGTCTTTAACTGTGACGACTGTATCAGCCGAGCGCGTGTTAAATCTGTAAGCTTTCAAATCTTCAACGTACTGCGGCGTACTAACTTCCGTGTGAATCGTCGCTGTAATTGTGCCGTCGCTGTTAATTCGCGGCGTGTACTTCAAAATAATTCCTGCGTCACGATATTCAAATTCAGTTGTCGTACTTGTATTTGTTGACGCAACTTTTGGAACTGGTACGGAACTTCCAACGTTGATAATTGCTTCGTGACCTTGAATCGTCGTAACATTTGGGCGCGATAAAATTTTTGCCTTACCGTCCGTGACAAGTGCGTTGAGCCGTGCGCCGTAATACCACTCAAATGGATAACCTTCTGGACCTCTGCCAAAACGTAAAATGCCGTAGCCAGTCTCGTCACTATAATTTCTCTCAATAGTTTCACGATCACTAAAAGAATCACGTTCAGGATATTGCGGGAATGCTGACCAAAACCATTCGACGCCCAAACTTTTGCTAGCGTTTTTATCAATCGCCAAAATTTTCGCCTCAAGTGACACTTGCTTAAGTTCAACATCAAGCACCGCCAGTAAATTTTTAGCGCGTTCATATTCAGCCGCCGTACCGTACAAAATCAGTGCGTTTACATCGGGATTAAAAAAAACTCTTTCATCACGTTTTTTCTTGTCTTCTTCAGTTTTATTTGTACTTTCATATCGACGATAAAACGGAAAATTTTTTTCGTTTGCAAGCGTTTCAACAAAATCTTGATTGTTATCTCTGTTCAAACTCATAACGATAGCTTGGCGCAAAATTTCTGCGTCGGCATAGTGAATTGGCAGTACGTAACTTTGCATTGGCTCAAAGGTGTCAAAATTTGTAGTCAAGATGAAAATGTCGTCGTCCTGCACGAGATTTAAATTTTTAGTCTTGGCGATAATCTCAAGAATTTTTTGCGGTTCAACGTCCGATACTGAAATAGAAATATTTCCTTCGACAGAATCATCAACCGAAACGTTGAGATTACCTGCGCGGGCGACAAGAATAATAGTTGACCTTAAATCGGCGTCGTGAACATTCAGCGTCATAGGCGCGGCGCTAACCGTTGAAGTGAACATAAAAAAAGCCGTCGTCATTGTCGACAGCAATTTTTTCATCGTGCTACCACCTTTCTAGCGTGTAGGAAATTTTTTAGCAACTAATCATCAATTCTCCGCCGATTTAATGCCTAGCCGTCCTATATTTGTTAGAATGCCAATCGACGCCATTGTTACAATTAGCGAAGTTCCACCGTAACTTATAAATGGCAACGGTACGCCGACAACTGGCAACATTCCGCCGACCATTAACAAATTTGCTACGGCTTGTCCAACGATTAAAATCATTATGCCCATTGATAAAATTTGCCCGTACTCATCACGCGCCCTACTTGCTACACGTGCGGAGTAAACCGTTAGCGCGGCGAAAAGTAAAAATACAAATATTGCGCCTAAAAAGCCATTCTCTTGACAAAATATAGCGAATGCAAAATCTGTATGCGCCTCTGGCAAATAGTCGTACTTACTGACGCCGACGCCTAAGCCCATGCCCGTTAATTCGCCCGAACCGATTGCCGATAAAGATTGTACAGTTTGATAGCCAAAATTCTGCGCGTCTGACCAAGGATCCCAAGTTACCTTTAAGCGTTCCAAGCGGTACGGTTGACGATATATTAACGCGATTATTCCTAAGATGCCAACGCCGACAAGTTGTAAAACTTTTTTCCAATGCAAGCCCGCAACGACCATCATGATAAGCGGTATTCCTAAAATTATTGACGCCGTACCCATATCTGGTTCCTGTTCCGTCAAAAATGCCATGACTCCGACTATTGCAAGTTGCGGCGTGAAAAATTTTATTTCGCGATTAGCTTTAACTTGCATTGCTAGGTACGCCGCCATAATCATTATTGCGACGAGTTTAGCAAATTCTGCTGGCTGAAATTGCGCCACGCCTAACGGCAACCATCGTTTAGCGCCGTTGACTTCTGGACCTATTATCAACACGAGTATCAATGCTAATAGCGTGAACAGTAGGACGAATGGCATTAATCCGCGCCATTTATGATAGTCGACGCGAAAACAAATTATAAACGCGATAAACCCTATAAATATGTTAATCAAGTGACGTTTCAGAAAAAAGTACGGCGAATCAAATTCTGCCTCCGCTATTATGAAACTTGAACTGAATACATTTATTGTTCCCAAAATTAAAAGTACGAGCATTATTCCGATAATGGCTTCGGTATCGTTATTCCAAAATTTTTTCTTTTCGCTTGAGTCAATCGAATTAGCTTTTCCTGCGCTTTGAGCAGTAGCCAAAATATCACCGCCTTTTCAGCTTTTAATTTTCATTACGAATTACGCATTACGCATTCCTAATTTCTAATTAATTTAAATTCTAGCATAAAGTTTGTTGAAAATAAAGTGAAAACTTTTAGCCGTGATTAAAAATTTTATTTTTTTTCAATACTTTTTTTGCTATAATAATTTGTAAACAAGCTATGACGGAGGGATAAATTTGATAATCGTTGAAAAGTACGACAAGAAAAATATTAAAGCCGCGATTGAAATTTGGAATGAAGTTGTACGCGACGGCGTGGCATTTCCGCAGGAAGATGAACTCAATGAAATTTCAGGCGACGAATTTTTTGCCGCACAGTCATTCACAGGACTTGCGAAAGATGATGAAACTGGTGAAATTGTGGCGCTGTACATTCTCCACCCAAATAACGTTGGGCGTTGCGGACATATTAGCAATGCAAGTTACGCCGTCAAATCTAATCTGCGCGGACGCCATATTGGTGAAATTATCGTCAAGCATTGTATAGAAACTGCGCGGGAACTTGGATTCAGAATTTTGCAGTTTAACGCGGTAGTTGCTGAAAATGTTCACGCTAGAAATCTTTATCGCCGCTTAGGATTCAAAGAGTTGGGAACAATTCCAGGCGGCTTTCGTATGCCAGACGGAACTTTTGCTGACATTGTACCGCAATATTTGACGCTGAAATAAAAAAAGCGCCAAAGTTTGACGCATTTAAAATTTATTAAGTCGCTAGAAATTTTTAGCGGCTTTTTATTTTAGAAAATTTTTTCAGTAAAACTTTTTAAACGTCCAAAGACGACGTAACATTTACGCGCACGCTTAGGATTGGAATTTGGATCGTTAATCGTGAGTTCAGCATTTGAGCCGACAGATTCTTTACCGCGATTCGCAACGAAATTCATATGTAGTTCAACTTGCGGCGCGTCTTCACTCATTGCGTAGTAGACGCCCAAATTATTTTCAACGTATGGATTAATCGCGGCGAAAAGTTCATCCATCAACGTCGAAATATCATTTTTCTTCGGATTGAATTCGACTTCAACGCCAAAAATATTTTCAACGTCACGCGGCGTAGGGTCAACATAACTTGTCACGTTCGACGAGCTGATTGTCCCGAAAGTCACGTTGACGACGCCTTTTAAGTTGGCGAAAAATTTTTTCAGTTCGTTGAAGTCACCGCCGCTGAAATAAATTTTTTTCGTGTACAAAAAATCCACCGCCCTTTTTGAATTAAGAATTAAGAATGTAGAATTATTTCTTAATTAAAAAAAGTCTACGAACTTTATAAAGTCCGCAGGCTTTTTATTTTTCATCTTAAAAATTTATCATTACGAATTACTAATTAAATTTATCTCTTCATGTTGACGATAGATTCAAGCATTTCATCGCCGACGGTGATAACTTTTGAGTTAGATTGGAAACCGCGTTGAGTTACAATCATATCGACGAGTTCAGACGCCAATTCAACGTTCGACATTTCAAGAGCTGAAGGCGTAATTGTAAAGCCAAAGTCGCCAACCGTACCGAAACGCGCATCGCCAGAGTTATTAGACTGCTTGTAAAGGCTTGTACCTTGCTTGTCAAGACCTGCTGAGTTAGTGAATTGTGCAACTGCGATTTGCGCTTCATTCTGAATAACGCCGTTAGTGTACGTTCCAGTAATGACGCCTTTGCCGTCGATTGAAACGCTATTCAAAATGCCAAGTGAATTTCCATCCGTCGTAGGATAAACGGTAGT
>CAMJAZ010000105.1 GCA_946403735.1 uncultured Selenomonadales bacterium | reverse complement strand
AAGAATTAAGAATTAATCATTACGCATTACGCATTCCTAATTACGAATTACTCAGCAAGCGCTGGGAAATGCCGCTTTTTA
This sequence comes from uncultured Selenomonadales bacterium, assembly GCA_946403735.1. Classification (GTDB taxonomy): domain Bacteria; phylum Bacillota; class Negativicutes; order Selenomonadales; family Selenomonadaceae; genus Quinella. Next base: position 6,242 of record CAMJAZ010000105.1, on the reverse strand, counting down.
CCGTCATTTTTTTTCATTCCTATTTATTCAACAGCCCCTAGTAGTTAGTAGTAAAAAATTTGCTCCCTACTTTCTAATCTCTAGTCCCTTTTTTATTCGCCATATTTCTAAGCGTCAACCATAACGGTCCTGCAATAAATATCGATGAATAACAGCCGCTCGTGAATCCGACTATCAGCGCAAATGCAAAATCTTTCGTCGTCTCACCGCCGAAGAAAAATAATGCAAACGTCGTAAATAAACACGTAAAGACCGTGTACAGTGACCGCGTCAAAGTTTGATAGACAGAGCGATTGACCAGCGCCGCAACATCACTTCCGCGCTTAAAGTGCAACTTCAAATTTTCGCGTATCCTGTCAAAAATAACTATCGTGTCATTGATTGAGTAACCGACAATCGTTAAAAGCGCCGCTACGAATGAAGAATCAACTTGCCGTTGCGTGAAGGAGAAAAACGCCAGCACAATTAAAATATCGTGAACAAGTGCGATAACCGCCGCAACGCCGAATTTAAATTCAAATCTGTAGGCAATGTACAAAATTATCAGCACCCATGAAATTACAAGCGCCATTATCGCGTTAAAAATTAATTCATTGCCGATAACTGCACCAACTTTTTCTTCTCGCAGAACTTCATATGCGCCGACGTTTTCACGAATGCCTGCCATTAAATCTTTTCGTTGCGTTTCTTCCAAATCAACCGTGCGAATCATAACGTTATTTGCCGCCGTCACGTCTGAACTTTCACCAGAAAGTTGAATCGTGCTACCGTCAAGCCCAAATGGTTTTAATGCGTCACGAACTTTTGAAATTTCTACTGGCTGTTCAAATTTTAAATCTATAATCGTACCGCCCGTAAAGTCGATACCGAAATTAAAGCCGCGTACTGCCATTGAGATTAAGCCAGGAATTATTATCATCAGTGAAATTATAAACCAAATCTTAGCGCGTCCTGCAATGTCAAACTTTGGCATTATTTCACCGCCTTTCTAGTTGAATCGTCGAACAGTACGAACCCGTCTGCACCATAAGCGGAAGGACTTTCAATCACTCGCGAATTGACTAAAAGTTTTAACATAAATTGCGTTAATGTTACCGCCGTAAACATACTAAGCAGTACGCCTAATCCCAACGTTATAGCAAAGCCGCGAATGTTGCCCGTACCGAAGAAAAATAAAACTGCCGCCGCAATTATCGTCGTCGTGTTGGAGTCAAAAATTGTCGTGAAGGCGCGTTTAAATCCAAGCTCCATTGAAAGGCGCAAAGTTTTTCCCAATCTAAATTCTTCCTTGAAATGTTCAAAAATTAAAACGTTCGCGTCAACCGCCATTCCTATTGAAAGAATTATTCCTGCAACGCCAGGCAATGTTAAAGTTGCGTCCAATCCTTTCAAAATTCCAAGCAACAGTAAAGTATACGCCATTAAGCTAATGTCCGCGATAAAGCCGCAAAGTCTGTAGAAAAGTAACATAAAAATTAAAACTGCCGCAATACCGATGACGAATGCAAATTCAGATTTGTCTTTAGAATCTTGACCGAGTGAAGGACCAACTGTACGCGTTTCAATAATATTGACTTTGACGGGCAATGCGCCGCTACGTAAGAGGACAGCTAAATTTTGCGCCTCTTCTAAATCGCGTTGACCAGAAATTTCTGCGCGTCCACCAATAATTGGTTCGCGTACAACAGGGTCTGTTAAAACTTCGCCGTCAAGCAGAATTGCAATTCTCCTGCCGACGTTATTTAAAGTAGCGTCAGCAAATTTTTCTGCACCCTCGTCACTAAATTCCAAATTTACGACGCTTTGATTATTCTGCTGATTCATAGCCGCCTGCGCGTCTTTTAAATCAGTGCCAGTTAGAAGCGTGTTGCCGTCTTCGTCTTTGAATTCAAGCATAGCCGTTTTACCAATAGTAGCAATAGCTTTGTCGGGATCTTTAATGCCAGGCAGTTCGATAATTACGCGGCGCGAGCCTTCACGCTGAATAATCGGTTCAGCTAAACCCAGTTCATTTATGCGACGCTCCATAATGCTAACGACACGTTGCATAGCGTCTTCATTAACTGGCGCAATTTCTGTATCTTCCGCTTCAAGTACGACGTGTGTTCCGCCTTGCAGGTCGAGCCCTTGACGAATTGAATGTGCCAACGGACGAATAAATATTACAAATAATGCCACGATTGCAACCAGACAGATTAGCAATTTGGCTAATTGGTCTTTCCTCACAAAATTTTCTCCCTTCGCAAGTTTAATGTTTCTTAAAATATACTACAACATTGAATTTTTGACAACAAAAATCATTTTTCAACTTATTCAATGACAAAATCTTTGCTAGGGGAATTTAAATTATTGAAGTTTTATTGTAAAATGTATTCGCATTAAAATTTTTGTAAAGCGATGTGGTACATTGAAAAAAATCGTAGTAACGGGCGCTACAAGTATGCTGGGCGCGGCGACGGTCGAAGAATGTTTGAAAAATAATATTGAAGTCGTGGCGATTGTTCGGCGCAATTCAAAAAATTTATATCGCCTGCCGCATTCATCAAAATTAAAAATTGTTGAATTGAATCTTGACGAACTTTCTACTTTCACGCCAAATTTTAATGACGCTGATACTTTTTACCATTTCGCGTGGGAAACGATAGAGTATCACGGAAAAACAATTACAGACTTAAAAAAATTTTGGGTTAATTATGTTGACGTTCAAGAAAAAAATATTCGCTACACTATCGATGCTGTTCACTTCGCCAAAAAATTCGGCTGTCACAAATTTATTTTTGCTGGTTCGCAAGCTGAATACGGGCTTAGTGATAAACCTTTGAATCGTGAAACGCCGATTAAACCTTTTACACCTTATGGCGTAGCAAAATTTTCTGCTGGAAGTTTAGCGGAAATTCTCTGCGAAAATTTGGATATGACTTTTGTTTGGTCAAGAATTTTAAGCGTCTATGGCATTAACGATAGACCACATACTTTAATTAGCTACATTGTAAATTGTTATGAAAATAATATTCAGCCCGAAATAACAAAGTGCGAACAAATTTGGGATTATCTTCACGCTGACGATGCAGCCCGCGCTTTTAGATTGTTAGGGCAATACTCAACCAATGGCATATATGTTATAGGGGGGGGTATTGGTCTAACACTTAAATCATATGTTGAAACGATCTATCGGTTAATGAAACCGAGCGTGCCGTTGGTATTTGGCGGCAAGCCATACGCAGAAAATCAAGTGATGTTTCTGCAAGCGGACATTTCAGATTTAAAGCGCGATACAGGATTTCAGCCGCAAATTTCTTTCGAGGAAGGCATAAAGAAAATTTTGAACAGCCGCAAGGCTTAATAGTAAAAAATTCCCCGCGTTGATTGTTTCTGTTTGCAGAACGCAACGTGAGGAATTTTTTTTATGAATAAAATTGTTGCTAAAGATTTAGAGGAAATTATTTCCGAAAATTTATCGTGGGAAAATTTATTTAACTCAACGGTCGTCATTACTGGCGCATCTGGAATTTTGCCATCTTACATGGTCGAAACATTGCTTCATCTTAACAAAATGAGAAACGCAAATATTACTGTTATAGGCGTTGTCAGAAATATGGATAAAGCGCGTAAACGTTTTGCAGACTATGAAGGACAGCAAGATTTGATTTTAATCAAGCATGATATTAGAGAGCCATTTACCTTTGAAGGCAATGTTGAATACGTAATTCACGCGGCAGGACAGGCAAGCCCTAAATTTTACGGTAAAGATCCAGTCGGAACTTTGGAAGGTCACGCGATTGGTACGGCAAATTTTTTGCGATTCGCCGCTGAAAAAAAAGTACGTTGCTTTCTTTATTTTAGCTCTGGCGCTGTTTACGGAAATATAAATGAAAAAATTAAAATTATAGATGAAAAATTTATCGGAAAATTTAATCCTTTAAATCTTAGAGAATGCTATTCATTAGGAAAATTGATTGGAGAAAATCTTTGTATTGCGTACAATCATCAATTTGGCGTACCGTTTAAAATTTTGCGCATTGCCCACACTTACGGACCTTTAATGCCGTTTGATGATGGACGCGCTTTCGCTGATTTTGTTGCAAATGTCGTGAACAATGAAAATATTTCACTAAACAGTGATGGTAGCGCAGTGCGCCCAATGCTTTATATTAGTGACGCCGTTAGAGCCTATTTTCGAATTATGCTTGAAGGTGAAAATGCTAATGCTTACAATGTGGTATCAGAAGAGTACACTACAATTTTAAATTTGGCGCAAACTTTAGTTGATTTGTATCCAGAAAAAAATCTGCGCGTCACTTTTGACAAGTCGATTGATGAAGGTTATATTCCCTCTGAAAAAAGTTATAGCGGCGGTCGAATTAGTATTGATAAGCTAAAAAAATTAGGCTGGCATCCAAAATATTCCATACGTGAAGGTTTTGCTCGCACGATTGAAAGTTTTCAGTAGTTTATAAAAATTTTCCCTACAGGTTTAAAAGTCTGCAGGGATTTTTTTGTATTAAGCTTTTGCGTTGACTGCAAAAAAAGACGGCGTTATAATTTGACGTAGCTTTATTACGTCGGGCGAAAGGGGCGGTTTTAATGGTGAATGAAAGTCACGAAAAATTTTTGGATAGCTTGCTTAGGATTTTATCTGAAAAATATCCTACGAAAGAGTCAATCTACGAAAAGTTGATTTACCTGCAATCCCGCTTGAGTTTGCCCAAAGGTACAGAACATTTTATGAGTGACTTACACGGCGAATACGATTTATTTTCACACATTATAAATAATTGTTCTGGCGTCATTCATGAAAAAGTTGACTTTTGTTTTGGCGTACGGTTGACGACGACTGAAAAGGCGGAATTTTGTACGCTGATTTATTATCCTGAAGAAAAAATTAAACAGCTTAAATCTAATGGACTTGATACGGCGGATTGGTACTTAAAAAATTTATCTCAACTTTTGGAACTGTCCAAGTTTATGGCGTACAAATATCCTTCGTTCAAAGTTCGTGAATTCATTCCGCACAATTACGCATCAATAATTATTGAGCTGATGAATACACGTCCTGAATCTGAACCCGCGCAGTTGACCTATCATAAAAAACTTTTGGACTCAATCGTAGCGATTAATAGCGGCGAAGATTTTATTAAAGCGTTCACTGTTTTAATAAAGCGGCTTGCAGTTGACCGTTTGCACTTTGTCGGCGATTTTTTTGACAGGGGCAACCGTCCTGACGCAATTTTAAATTTGCTTATGGAACAGCCCGTAGTTGACATTCAGTGGGGCAACCATGACGTTGTATGGATGGGCGCGGCTATGGGTAGTGGCGTCTGCGCGGCAACCGTAGTGAGAAACAGTTTGCATTACAATAACACCGAAGTTTTAGAGCGCGGCTACGGAATTAGCCTTCGTCCACTTACTTTGTTTGCGTCGAAAATTTATCCCAACGATGAACCATTAAAAGCGGCTGAAAAAGCTATCGAAATGATTATGTTTAAGTTGGAAGGGCAACTGATTCGTCGCAATCCCGATTTTAAAATGGAAAGTCGCTTGCTCCTTGACAAAATTAATTTCGATAAAAAATGCGTGACGATTGACGGTAAAGACTACGCGCTAAATGAAAGTGCAACGTTCCCAACGATTCAAGTTGATGCGGCTGACCGTTACGTTTTAACTGACGACGAACAAAAAATTATTGACGAACTTACAAATAATTTTATGGAAAGTTCACAGCTGAAAACTCATTTAGATTATCTGTACAAAAAAGGTGGCGTCTATACGTGTCACAACGGCAATTTACTTTTCCATGCTTGCGTACCGCTAAATGCAGACGGTAGCTTTAAAAAAATTTCTTTCGACAATAAAATTTACGCTGGGAAAAATTATTTTGACTACGTCGACCAACGAGCGCGTCAAGCTTACTTGAAACGTCACTGCAACGATTTAGATTTTATGTACTTTTTATGGTGCGGGCTTTTATCGCCAATCGCTGGTAGGGAATTTCATACGTTCGAGCGAGCTTTTCTAAGTGATGAGGAAGTACAAAAAGAGCCTGCAGATTTTTATTTCGACTTGATTAACGACGAAAAAATTTGCGACGCGATTTTAGAAGAATTTGGGCTTAACGCGAAAAATGGACACATTATCAACGGTCACGTCCCAGTTAAAGTTAGTCAAGGTGAATCGCCGATTAAAGCTAATGGTAAAGTTTTTTGCATCGACGGCGGCTTTAGTCGACCGTACCATAAAAAGAC
>CAMJAZ010000104.1 GCA_946403735.1 uncultured Selenomonadales bacterium | reverse complement strand
TTACCGTCATTTTTTAGCTTGAAATTTTTAACGTTATTTATTCAACACCACCTAGCTTGTAGCTAAAAAATTCTTAATTCTTAATTCCTCAGTCGTCGTCAGTTGAAAGTTTTAAAAGTCTGCGCCGAACAATCATAAACGCTATTGTCAGCGGTATGCAAGCGCCAATCCATGCTAACGGTGACGCTAAACAGGCGCCGAAATATCCCCAGTAGTCTACTAAGAAAATCGCCGCTAAAATTCTCATGATAAGTTCCATTGCGCCGGCTATCGTCGGTATGATACTTTCACCAAGTCCTTGCAATGTAAATCTGAATATGAAAAGCAACGATATGACCCAATAAAAACCGCCGTTTATTATCAAAAATAATCGCCCGTAATCAATAACTTGTGTTTGCTCTGGACCAACGAATATTGCAATTAAATCGTCACCAAAAAATACGTTAAACGCGGCAACTGCTAAACTAAATGAACACGACATCCAAATACATTTTTTGACGCCTTCATTGATTCGCGCAAATTTTTTCGCGCCAAAATTCTGCGCGGTGTACGCCGAAATTGCAACGCCGAATGACATCATTGGCATTACTGCAATTCCGTCAACTCTATGAGCCGCCGCGAAAGATGCAACCGCTATCGATCCAAGCGTATTAAGCGCCATTTGCAGGACGACTGCGCCTATTGCGATTATTGACGATTGAAAGCCCATCGGTATTCCGATTCGTAAATGTTCCCAGATAACGTGCTTGTCAATTTTAAAATCGTCGTGGTGAAAGTGAAGGAGTGGGACTTTATTTTTTATGTACCAAAAATGAATTATGTTGCCAATGATAAGTGAAACAATGGTTGCACCAGCCGCGCCAGGTATACCTAAATCCAGCAAAATTATTGCGACGGGTTCAAGCGCAATATTTATCGTCAAAGTAGTAGCTTGAAAGACCGTTGGCATTTTGCTATCACCGAGCGCACGCAGTAAGTTCGACTGCATTTGCAACATTATAAAGCCGAAAACGCCGCCGTAAATTATCACGATAAAGCTGTACGCGCCGTCGATAATTTCAGGCGGAGTTTGCATAAGTTCCAAAAGTTCGCGGCAAAATGTCACGCCGATAAGCGCTAAAAGTATCGACGCAATTATTGATAGCGATATGCAACATAAGGAGCTGTACCGTATGCCAGCAAAATCTTTCGCGCCGAAACGTTGTCCCGTGTAAATGGAAAAACCACTTGTCATTCCCATTACAAAGCCGAGCATTAAAAACATCATCGGTCCTGTACAGCCGACAGCCGCTAATGCCTCAACGCCTAAAAATCTTCCAACAATCAGCGTATCGACAAAGCCGAATAATTGTTGAAAGACATTCCCTGCTAAAAGTGGCAACGTAAAATAAAAAATTAATTTAGCGGGCGATCCTTCAGTTAAATCTTTTACCGCGCTATTTTTCTTTTCGTCCATAGTTCACCTAAAAAATAATCCACTCAACAAAAAAATTTTAATGATTTTAGTTGAATGGATATTTTAACCAATAATGGGACATCTTACAAATTTTACATTCGCGTGAAAAAAAGTTGTACCCAATAAATATTGTCGCCGCTTACGTAACAAGCTAAACCGACTTCGCGAAAATCTGGATTAATCATATTTTTATAGTGACCAGGAGAATTTGTCCACAACTCCATTGCGCCAGCCGCTGAAAGGTGCGTACCGTAAGCGATATTTTCTCCGCAATTTCTGTATTTCAAGCCGTACTGTTTCAAGACGGTGAAACAGCTTGAACCGTCTGGGCGCGTATGGCTAAAATTTTGTACAATTTCTTCAGCGCGAAGTTGCGCGGCGGCTTGCAAGGCGGAATTTGGATTCCAATTTAACGTTCGCAGTCCTTTACTTGACCGCAGTTGATTTAAAAGGTTGACGGCTTCAGCGTTCATTTCATCTGTACTTGTCGCGAATGTTACGTTGTCCGCGCAGATTATCAGCAACGTTATAAAAAGCGCGGCTAGAATTTTTTGTAGCTGATTCATAAAAATTCATTCCTCATTATGCATTCCTAATTAACTAAGTCTGCCGACTTGATTGACGGACGCATCAAGCATTGTATCTTGAGTAGTGACAGCTTTTGAGCCAGCCTCGTACATTCGCTGATTGTGAATAAGTTCGACCATTTCATTAACAATTTGCGTATTAGATTTTTCCAGCATACCTTGAAGGATTTGCCCAGTTGCAGGTTGAGGTTGCGCAACGTTGCCATTAGCATCAGCTACGGGGTAGAAAAGATTATTTCCCTGCTTTTGAGTTTGAAGACGATTGTTGAACTGCACGAACTGAATTTGCGCAATTCTATTTTGCGGTTGATTCTGTTGGTCAGCGGCAAAAATTTCACCGTTGCCAGTGATGATAACTCTATCGTTGCCGATATTTTGCGGAATTGTAATTGGTTGTCCATTATTAGCTAACAAATTGTAACCGCGAATATCTTGAAGTACGCCATTTTGATTGCGGAAGAAAGCGCCGTTTCTAGTGTACCGTACGCCTTCAGGAGTTTGCACGGCGAAAAATCCGCGTCCACTTATCGCCAAGTCAAAAATATTTCCAGTCGTTTCAAGCGGTCCTTGTTCGTAGTCAACGGCAATATCTGAAATGTAGTCACCAAGTCCAAGCTGTCCAATGCCGTCATTATTTTGACTGTCGACGCTGAAACCTTTAATGCGGGTTACGTCGTCGCTACTTGTACCCAAATTGCCAAGTATGTTAAAGCCTTCAGCCGTCATACCGATACTTCCGCCGTCTGCTTTATCGTAAACGCGCTTGATGAGCATATTTTCAAATTCGCGGTGAACAGCAAGGTCACGTTTATAGCCAGTCGTCGCGGCGTTGGCAAGATTATTCGCTATAACGTCCGTGCGTTTTTGTTCAGTTATCATACCAGTTGCCGCCGTGTAAAGTCCTCTCCACATTTTTCAAATCTTCCTTTCAAAAGTTCCGCGTTCAAAAATAATTCTTCATTCTTAATTCTAAATTCTTAATTCAATTAAAACATTCTGTTTTTCCAGAAAAAATATGATGCAATGGACGACGCAATAGTTGCAATAATCATTACCGTGACAAATCCATAATCGTTGCCCTCCATTGGTACGGGGACGTTCATTCCGAAAAAACTTGCAATGACCGTCGGCACAGCGATTATGATTGTAATTGCCGCCAAAAATTTCATAACTTTATTTTGATTGTTTGAAATGATTGATGAAAAAATATCTGCCATTTGCGAAAGAATTTGACTGTACATTTCAACCATTTCACGCGCCTGCTTATTTTCGATAATGACATCTTCCAGCAAGTCTTCATCTTCTTCGTACATTTCCAAAATTCCGTCGATAGTTTTATTTGTACGAAGGCGCATAATTTTCTCCAATACGGCGTCATTGGAGCGTAAAGCCGCGTTGAAGTACGTTAAGCCTTTTTGAAGTTCCATAAGCCGCAGTATATCGTTATTGCGCATTGATTCGCGAAGTTGATCTTCAATTTCATCAGAAAGTTTATTTATCTGACGAAGATAACGCAGATAAAAAGTTGCCGAGCGATACAAAATTTCAAATAAAAATTGCGTGCGCTTGTACGTATGAAAGAGCCGCGCAGTTCGCTGGTTAAAGCTTGCAATGACTGGCGTTTCTTCAAGGCAGACGGTTATAATATATTTTTTCGTCAAGATGACGGAAAGCGGCAAGGTGTCGTAACTTTCTTCGTCGTAGACAATAGGGACGTTAGTTAAAATCATTATGGATTCTTCCTCAACGTCAATGTGTGAGCGTTCCTCTTCGTCAAGGGCAGAGCGTAAAAAATCTGGTTCAACGTTCGTAACGTCGCTAACTTCCTTCAATTCATACGGCGTTGGGTCAACAATATTTATCCAGGCGCCTTTCTCCAAAGTTTTCAGCGTCAATTCTTCAAGGTGTCCAGATTCTTGTGATTTATAAATTTCCACCAAGTCCCGCGCCTCCCTTCGTCTGACTGAAAAATTTTTGAAGATATTTTATAATGCAATGAAAATTTTGTCCACAACGAATTGGATTTTAAAAATCTGCGCGGGAAAAATTTTTACTATACAATAAAAAATGTGTACCTATTACGGTAAAAAATCCACCTATTTGGGAAACTCATTGAAAAATTTTTTATGCTATACTGCGCAAGGAGTGAAACTAATGGAAGATAAAAATTTGGAGGTCACAAGTGATTGTCGCGCCGAACTCAAATGTATAGGGCTTCGCATTGCGTACTTTCGCAAACTAAAAAATATTACGCAAGCTACTTTGGCTGAAAGGCTTAGCATTAACAAAAATTATTTATCGCATATTGAAAGTGGTTCAGCTGATAAAGCCGTTTCGTTGCCATTGCTCATACGAATTTCAAAGGCGCTTGATGTTGAATTGTCACTGCTTACGGATTTATCAGATTTGAATCAAAATAAGATGAATGATTTTGTAAAGGAAATGCGCCAAACTTTTGAGGAAATGAAAGAATTAAATGTGGAGCTTGATAAATTGTTGGCGGAAATGGACAGTTACGACGACCTTTGAAATTTTATCATTGACGGAGGTATTTATTTTGGCAAAATTTTGTTCAAACTGCGGAGCGCAACTTGAAGACGGCGTAAAATTTTGTGGAAGTTGCGGCGCGGCTCAAAATGCCGTACAGCAAGCAACAGTTCAATCACCACAATCAACTACAATTCAAATTTCGCGTACTTGGCGCTTTGTCAATTTTCTTTTCGACGAAGAAATTTATATCGACGACGTGAAAATTGGCGCGGTTAGTAACGGTAAGTCGCAAACTTTTAATATTTCGCCTGGCAAACACAAACTTCAAGTGAAAATGACGTACCCATTTTTATCTGGATTTTTCCATAGCAAACCGATGGACTTTAATATAAATGGCGGAGAAAATTTAAAATTTAATTGCAACTACATTTTCGGCACGCTTGCAACTGTAACTGGTTTCGGCTTTATCATCACAATTTTCAACGGCTTTAAGGTCATAAAAATTGAGCAACTGCCTTGAAAATTTGAAAGGTCAATTATGTTAGAAATTGTAACTTTAATCATTACTTTATACATCTTCTACAAGATAGTAGCCGCGTTTTTTTCTGGAGTGAAAAAAGTTTTTTCCGCGCTAAATTATTCTCCTCAAGAAAAAAATGTGAACAATGCAGAACACAAAAAAAGTTCTCTTGAGGTTATCCCATATTCAGCGCCTGCAGTAAATATGCCGCCGCCCAAACCTGTAAACGTGTCAAGTTCATTTAATACAAATCGCGCGGGCTATTCTGATTTTGAAAAAGGCGAAAGGGAATTTGAATCCATTGCCAATGGTTACGGTGAAGTTTTAAAAGCTTACAAATATTATGAATCAGCTAGCCAAAATGGAATTGGTGAGGCTACAAATATGTTGGGCGTCATTATCGAGTTGTATTGGGACACTTATTATGATCAGCATTGGCAAGCAAGCGATTGCGCATTTTTCTACGAAAGAGCCGCGAATCAAGGTTGCATTGAGGCAATGGCAAATTTAGCACGTGTTCACATTACAATAAAACCTGGCGGCGGTGATTCGGAATACCATAACCAACAAGCTAAGTATTGGTTTACTAAAGCGGCTGAAAAAGGATTTGTTGAAGCAATGTTAGCTTTAGCCGTCCTGTATTCTTACGACAGAAAAAAAGGTGAACATGCAGAGGAAGAATATTTTTGGGTATGTGCGGCGGCTGATTCTGGTGACATACGCGGAGCAAGATTAAAGCAAATGTTGGAGTCGGGCTGGGATGCTACATTGGACGGTGCAGGAGTCCTTAAAGTTCAATATTTTGCCTATGGTACATTTCTTCCATTCAGAGCAAAATCCACGTGTTACACACCTTCGCCAACGCTTTACTATCACGCAAACCATACGTCTGATGCCCATTACATAGTTTCTTCGTACTACAACGAAAGTTTGATTGAAATTAGCGGATTAACTGTGCCAATAATTTAAACTCTTTTAAAAGAGATTGGATAAAATTTTTTGTGGAGGTAGTTTAAAATGGATGTTAAAATTGGAAAGAAAAAAAGCAGTAACAGTGGCGGCGGCGTTATCAGCGGACTTTTTTCACGCGGTGCAAATGCTGCAAAAGGTGCGGCAGAAGGTGCAGTACTTGGTAGCAAAATTCCTGGCGTTGGAACTCAAGCAGGCGCTATTGTCGGTGGTATCGGTGGATTTTTAGGCGTCTTCGGTTCAAAGAAAAAGTAATTTCACATACCAAAATTTTTCAGCACATTATGAATATAAAATCTTCTTGTATATCGAAGGA
>CAMJAZ010000103.1 GCA_946403735.1 uncultured Selenomonadales bacterium | reverse complement strand
GCGGACATGTTTTCTTTTGCTACTTTTCTTTTGCGCCAAAAGAAAAGTAGTTTAAAAAATCTTTTGCGCCAAAATAAAAGTACATTTCAAAATTAAAAATCATTCAACAAGCTCTAGGGAGTAGAAAAAATCTACTTTCTATTTTTTTATTTCACAAATGATTAGAGCAAAATTAAAATTCACGAAAAATATATTTAAAAGCTCAAATGTGACAATGTACGAATTTTTCACGGGAATTTTAGTGAAAATCAGCCTAAAGTGGCAAAAAATTCTTGCAAAGGGGAATTACAATCACTAAAATTGTGAAAAAATTTGAAGGGAGGTTGATTGAGATGACACCAGTTGAAAGAAGAATTTTAATTAAAGTTGCTGGAATGTATTATCTGGAACATATGAAACAAAATGACATTGCAAAAAAACTTGGAGTTGAACGCACGACCATAAGCAAATACTTGAAACGCGCACTTGACAAAGGCATTGTTACAATTACTGTCGCCAATGAAAAATTTGAAGATCTTGAATCAGCTATGGAAAAAAGGTTTGGGCTTAAAGAATGTTTTATCGTGCCGAAATCGTACGACTTACTTGCAGTTAAGCAGGCAATGGGTCGCGCAGGTCTTCAACTTTTGCGCAGAATCGTTTCAAATAATTTAGTTATCGGCTTGGCGTGGGGAACTTCAATTCGTGAGCTTACACGTTACGCCGAAAATTCAAAACTTCCTAAAATTGATTCGGACTTCATACCGCTTGACGGCGGACCAGAAAATATTGACAGTGAATACCACGTCAACACCCTTTGCTATGAACTTTCACGCGCTTTCGGCGGCAGGTGTCATTACATTTACGCGCCAGCTATCACGCGCACTGCTGAAATTAGAAATGCTATCGTTCAAGATTTAAACTACGAAAAAATTTCCGCCTTTTGGGAAAAACTTGATATTGGAATTGTCGGCATTGGCGCACCAGTTAAATCTTCAAATTTAATATGGATGGGCGAATTTGGAAAACAAGCTATTGAATCATTGCGTACGACGGGCGCTGTTGGTGAAATTTGTTCAGTATTTTTTGATAAAAATGGGCGCGAAGTTCAAACAGATTTTTCAGACAGAATAATTGCTATTGGACTTGATAAACTTCGCAATTTAAATTATTCAATCGGTATGGCAACTTCACGCGAAAAAGTTATGTCGATACTCGGCGCTTGTAAAGGACATCTTATCAACGTTTTGATAACTGATGAATTGACGGCAAAACTTATGTTGAATGAGTGAAACGGCGGTGAAGTAGTTGAATATTTACTTTTTAGTTGCGGCGGCAGTAGCCGTATGGATTTTGCAAACTGTTTTGGGATTTTGGCAGTTTAAAAAATTCAATGCGCATTTAAAAATGTTGAGGAAGGAAGGGCGCGTAGCAATCGGCAGAGCGCGTGGAAGATTTGCGGCAGGAGTTTTAATTTTATTTGTGATTGATGACGAATGCCGAATACTACGCGGCGAAATTATGGAAGGGCGTACAGTCTTTGCAGGTTTTAAACCGTTTGAACATTTTAACGGACTCACGCTTTTTGAATTAAGTGATGAACTTTGCAAAAGTATGAAACTTTCTTTTCAGCAATCAGTAGCAGTTATATCTGCTCAACGCGAATATGAAAGTTACAAACTGATGAAGGAAGAAGAAACTTTACCGACAGCTTGATAAAAAACGGCGGGCATTTCCCGACCGAATTGTTAATCATAAATGTTTTTAGGAGGTTTTTTTATGGACACAATGGTATCCTTTGCGCAAGCCTTCATCGGGCTGTTCAATCGCGGAGGTGAGACATTAGCTTCATGGTGTACAACCATAATTCCAACGCTGATTGTCTTACTTGTCGCAATGAATGCAATCGTAAAGATGATTGGTACAGAACGCATTGAAAAGTTTGCAAGCGTCTGCGCAGGTAATCCGATCACGCGGTACATTGTTTTGCCAGTTATCGGTACGTTTTTCTTCTGCAATCCAATGACGCTTTCACTTGGTAAATTTTTACCTGAATTTTACAAGCCCAGCTACTATACGTCTGCCTCTGGTTGTTGTCACACGCTCAACGGACTTTTTCCACATATAAATCCTGGTGAATTGTTCGTTTATCTTGGCGTTGCAAATGGAATAACGACACTTGGTTTAAATCATGTTGACCTTGCACTTAGATATTTGCTTATCGGTATATTGATTAATTTCCTGCGCGGCTGGGTTACGGACTTTTGCGTAGCGTACGTACAAAAACAGCAGGGAATTGAAATTAGCAAGCAGTTGAAGACGGCTTAAGGAGTGCTTGAGATTATGTTTTCTAAAGGCGAAAATATTAAAGTGAAAGTAGCGCCGTCATTGTTATCGGCTGACTTTGCCAATTTGAAAGATGAAATTCAGCACGTAACCGATGCTGGGATGGATCGCATTCACATTGAAGTCGGCGACGGAGTTTTTTCTCCTGAAATTACGGTAGGCGCACCCGTTGTAAAAAGTTTGCGTAAGGTTACGTCGGCAATTCTCGAAGTCCACTTGATGACGGTTCACCCCGAAAGGAAAATTGAATCCTTTGCAAAGGCTGGCGCTGATATTATCATTTTCCACATTGAAACTACAACTCAAGCTGAAGCTGTCCTTCAACAGATAAAAAATTCAGGAAGTAAAGCAGGCGTGGCGATAAATCCCGCAACGCCCATTGTTATGCTTGAAGAACTTTTGCCAATAGCCGATGTAGTTTTGGTGATGACTGCAAATCCTGGTTTTTCGGGACAAAGTCTGATAAAGCGCACTTTGAACAAAATTAAAAAATTGCGCCAGATTATTCGTAAAGAAAATTACGATTGCATTTTGGAGGCAGACGGCGGCATTAACATTGAAACTGCCGCGTCGGTACGGCAAGCAGGCGCCAATGTTTTGGTAGCGGGTACTGCAATTTACGATTCTACTGACGTTTTTGCGTCCGTATCAAAAATTTTGGGCGAAGAATAAAGTTGAGAAAAAGGAGGATTTGAAATGGCTGATTACAGATCAGTTGTCGTCAAGGCAGGCAGTGGCGGATTTGGCGGTCCTTTAACACTCATTCCTGACGGCAAGAAAAATAAAGTCGTCAACATTACTGGCGGAGTTATGTCTCAAGTTGCCCAACGTCTTGCTGAAATGACGGGTTGCGAACTTGTCGACGGATTTAAAACGCGCGTCCCTGACGATGAAATTTTAGTCGTAGTTTAGTTATTGACTGCGGCGGTACTCTTCTGAACATTTATGACAACAGAATTTTTGATGTCCAAATTTATACGCTACAAATTCTTTTCCACAATTTTGGCAAATGCGATTTTCTACATACAACACATGCTTTTTGTAATATTCAAGGCATTTTTTAGAGCAATAAAGATTGTGTCCGTTATTATACGCTTCAAACTCTTTTCCACAGTTGATACAAATAAATTTTCCGCGATTCTTACGAGTTTTTTTGCCATTGTCTCTTGCATGCAGACTTTGATGAACGGATTTTGGCAAAGCAACTAAATTTGAAATATCGTTGTTATTTTTATTAAAATCTTTGTGATGAATATCATAACCTTCAGGAATTTCGCCGTTATAACAAATCCAAACCATTCTGTGAAGGCTCAACAATTTAAAGTAACGTCCTGTCATTCGCGGCGAATTGCTCGTGCCATATGTTATGCCATTAAATTTTTGGTGTTTGTCGTCAATGATTTCAACTTGCGGAAGATTGCCTTCAATTTTTTTTATCATTTCTTCGACAGCAATCGATTCTTGCGGCGTTTCGACAGATTTGCGCAAAAGATTGAAAATTTTTTCTTTGTCTTTCATAATAATGCCCCCAAAATTTTTTGACAAACAACCGTTAAGGCATTAAAATAAACGTGAAAAACGTCTCGACGGTTTTGGTTGATTAGATGTTGCCATTTTAGCTTGTCGAAACGTTTTTTGCAATATTAAGAGAAAATTTTGCAGGCTGTTGAATCAGTCTTTTTTTATGCCATTCAATCAATACGATTATCAAAACAATTTTGCCGTTTATGGCGTTCGTTTCAATGTTAATCGGCGTCATTCTTGGTACAGGTATCGGCGACGTTATCGCAAATTTACTTTCACCGCTGGCAGGAAATATCGTCGGATTAGTAATTCTGGCGTCTATATGTTCCTTCCCGCTCCTTTCACCATTTTTAGGACCTGGCGCAGTTATCGCGCAAGTTATCGGCGTTTTAATCGGCGTACAAATTGGCGAAGGAAATATTCCGCCGCATTTGGCATTACCCGCACTTTTCGCAATCAACGCGCAATGTGCTTGTGACTTTGTACCAGTCGGTCTTGGACTTGCAGAGGCAGAAGCAGAAACGGTTGAAGTCGGTGTCCCTGCAGTTCTCTACTCAAGATTTATTACTGGTCCTGTTTCAGTTATCCTTGCTTGGCTTGCAAGTTTCGGTCTTTACGAATCATAATTTAAAAATCCTAATCATAAAAAAATCCTAATCGAAAAATTTTAAGCTTAAAAAACTTTTAAACAGAAAAAAAGTCGAACAAAATTTGCTCGACAAAAAAATATAAAAGGCAGGTACATTATATATGGCTAGGAAAATTTATTCAACAAAAGTTGTTGAACTTGGCGGGCAAGTGCAAGATTTTATCGCCGCCGCTAAGATGATTATCATGTTTGAAGAGTCTATGACACTTCCCGAACTTCGGGACGCTTGCGTTATGCACACTGGCAATCATCTTGAAGATATGATTAAACCCGGCGATATTTACAAAATCGGCAACGCTGAATTTAAAATTATCAAAGTTGGTAGTGAAGTTCAGAAAAATTTGATGAACTTGGGACACATTACCGTTAAATTTGACGGCGGCGCAAGTGAACTTCTTGAAGGCAGTTTGCTTGTCGAAGAAAAGCCCATTCCCGATATTAAACCTGGCGACGAACTGGCAATTTACAAAGCCGAAGAAAAAGTTGCTGACGGCTCATGGCTCGGACTTAAAGGCAAAACGGCTATAGTAACTGGCGCGGCATCTGGCATTGGAAAGGCTGTTGCACAAGCTTTTCTTGATAACGGCGCTAACGTCGTAGTCTGCGATTTAAATCCCAATGAACCGAATTTTGAACTTCATGAAGATAGTGGCAAAGTCAAATACGTCATAACCAACGTTACAGATGCGGATAGCGTGAATGCTATGGTTAAAACTGCGATTGATACTTTTGGCAAGATTGATATTCTTGTAAACAACGCGGGAATTAACATTCCGTGTCTGCTTATCGACCCGAAAGATCCTTATGGCAAATACGAACTCAACGACAAAGTTTACGATAAAGTAACAGGCGTCAACATCAAAGGCGTTTATCTTGTCGCACAGGCTATTGGTCACGAA
This sequence comes from uncultured Selenomonadales bacterium, assembly GCA_946403735.1. Lineage (GTDB taxonomy): Bacteria > Bacillota > Negativicutes > Selenomonadales > Selenomonadaceae > Quinella. The sequence continues at coordinate 1,076 of CAMJAZ010000103.1, read as the reverse complement.
ATGGTTAAATCTGGTGGCGGCGTCATTATCAATATGAGTTCCGAATCTGGGCTTGAAGGTTCAGAAGGTCAAAGCATTTACGCGGCTACTAAAAATGCCGTCAATAGCTTTACTCGTAGCTGGGCAAAGGAACTCGGCAAATACAATATTCGCGTCGTCGGTATGGCGCCTGGCATTATGGAAGCTACTGGCTTGAGAACTTTAGCTTACGAAGAAGCTTTAGCGTACACTCGCGGAATTACGGTTGAGGATTTGCGCAAAGGTTATTCCAGCACAAAGACGACTCCGCTGGGACGTAGCGGCAAACTTAGTGAAGTAGCAAACGCAGTTGTCTTCCTTGCAAGTGATAGAGCATCCTACATTCATGGAGTAACTTACAACGTAGCGGGCGGCAAAACTCGCGGATAATTTTTGATAGTTTCTGAAGATCTCCTTATCATAACCTCCTATAATTACTGAATCTGCGCCGTGAAATTCCTTTAGCTATTGGAATGTAGCGGCGCTTTTTCTAATTTAGAATTAAGAATGAAGAATTAAGAATTATTTTTGAATTTGAACAGCGGCGAACGTTAAAAAATTTTTTTGGAAAAAGGCTGAAAAAATGTTATACTGATTAAAATTTTTTAAATGTTTAGGAGCTGGAAATTTTGAACATTGTACGAATTGGTGATATAAAATTTGGCGGCGGAAAGTTAGTACTGCTTGCTGGTCCATGCGTACTTGAAGGTTACGAACGCAGTTTGAAGATCGGTCAACGTACAAAAGAAATTGCGGACAAACTCGGCATTCCGTACATTTTCAAGGCGTCATTCGACAAGGCTAACCGCTCATCGATAAAAAGTTATCGTGGACCTGGTCTCGACGAAGGTTTAAAAATTCTTGCCGCGATTAAATCTGAATTGGGCGTACCGATTGTGACTGACATTCATGAAAGTTTTCAAGCTGAAATCGTTGCGGAAGTTGCTGACATTGTACAAATTCCCGCGTTTTTGTGTCGTCAAACTGATTTGATTGTAGCGGCGGCGAAGACTGGAAAAGTTGTCAATGTCAAGAAAGGGCAGTTTATGTCGCCCAAC
>CAMJAZ010000102.1 GCA_946403735.1 uncultured Selenomonadales bacterium | reverse complement strand
TGAATACCTTTTGCATCCTGACGTTAAAGATTTGATTTTCGCCAATCAAAAAAATTTTATACGCTACTATTTCGATTTAATTACGCATATTTTGGCGGAAATTGATTTGTGTCACGGTATGACGCGCCGCGAATTTTATATCAGAAAAATTCGTCACGAAGTTTTGGACGGAATTTTTGGAGAAATTGCAAAAGAAGGTATGTTGCAACTAAAAAAAGATAAACAACTTGCCGTTGCCGAAGAACTTTTATGCGTTATGGAGACTGGCTCCAGCGTTCATTCTTTTTGCCACATTATGAAACAAATTTTCGACGGCTGCATTATTTATCAAAGTCGCGCTCATCCGCAAAAACTTTACGCTTATATCGGCAAAGAACGCGATGAACAATTACAAAAACAATGGCGTATGATTCGTGAAACTTTTTTGCCGATTGACATTGAAGTCCGCGAATTTTGGAAAAATCATTTCGGCATTATGGATTTTGATGAAACGATGAAACTTGACTCAATCGCTATTTTTTAATTATTCATTCAAAGAAACCTTCTTTTAAGGATTTCTTCGTATTATCAATATTGCCCAGTGCCAAAAATTTGTACCTATGGCACGATAAAATGCAACACCTCTCATTTGTACCTGTCTATTGGCAGGAGACTGCATTTGTGAAAGGGTGTTGCTCTTTTCAGTTATTTCTTTGTCTGAAAAAATATCGTGAATATAAAATCTTCGTTCGTCAAAAGGCTGTTTTATTACGCGGCATTTTTTTATTTCTTCGGGCAAACTAAGTACGAAAACTTTTGAGTTATAAATTATTCGAGATAAACTTTCTTGAATACCAAGTCCCAGTCGATCCAAAAACGATCTTAAATATGTATAAGTTTAGTTTTAAAAGTAAATTTTTATTGTACTTTCAAAAATTTTTCAGTATAATTTTTTTATTTGACAGATTAACGCTGTTCAACTTAGGGAGTGAAAATTTATGAAGTTGAAAGAATATAATCCTTGTGGCGATTTGACTGGCAGGGAACGCGAAATTTGCAACGCCGCCTTGACAAATTATTTTGATTTGCCTTTCGTACAAGTTATGCGCAATGTTACTTTGGCAGAAATTTCTAGCCTGAAACTTGACGAAAATTTTTCTAACGCGCAGAAAATTATTGATTGGTCGAATTACAATTTGAATGAAATTGAGCGGCGGGCGTCAATCAATTTCCATTCGACAGAGTTTGAAACTTTGACGCCGTTGCAAATTGGATTGTTCAAATATTTTCTTCACTTGCTCTATGAAAATCGCTACAACATTTCGTACAATCGACTGGCTAACTTTTGCGACGAAGAAAAAATTGTCGTGACTGATGACATTGAAAGGTTGCTTGACCGCGCCGCGCAGGAGTGCGACTATTTCACGTCATTTAAAGTTTTGACGGAAAATTTTAAATGGACTTTGACGGGCGGTAGAAATTAATGGCTGAAAAAATTATTCCAGACTTGCAAGAAATTTATGACGTACTGCGCAACGAAAATTCGCAGGACTTTCCACACCAACGTGTTGCTATGGTCAATCGCGTTTTGAATGCGCCTGTGAACGTTTTGCCTGAAATTCATCTCGAAGAATGGTACAATCAATTTTGGCGACTTGCAGGAATTTCCGCGCAGATTAATAGACTTTCCGACGAAGAACAAAATTTATGCGCCCAACTTTTCAACGTAGCTAAAAATCAAGATGCGCCTAAAAAACAATTCTTCGCGTTGGCGTTAATTCTATTCGGCAAAATTAATGAGACTGAATCTTTGATTGAGAAAAAAATTTGGTCGAAACATTTACGCGATGATTATGAGACGTTTAAAAATTGGCGGCAAATTATGATAAGCGGTCCGACACTTGTTGAACGTGCGCGAATTTCTCACGCTAGGAAAATTAAATCTTTTCTCACGGAAAAATATTCCTACGTCATTGAACGGCATGCTAAAACTGTTATCAACAATAAAAATTGTCCTAAGGTTGCGCCGAAAGATTATCAAATTTATTATTGCTGGTTTCAAGGTGAAGAAAATTTGCCTGTACTGGCGCGGTGTTGCTACAATAGCTTGAAGGAAAATGCTGGACAGTACAAAATTGTTTTCCTTAGTGAAAAAAATTTTTACGATTATATTGACTTGCCTTCGTACCTTATAGATAAAATCAGAGCTGGCAAAGTGACTCGCGTACATTTTACAGACATTTTACGCGCAAATATTTTAGAACGCTACGGCGGCTTGTGGTTAGACGCTACTGTTTTAGTAACAGAGCCGCTGGAAAATTATAAAAAACTTTTGAGATTGCCATTCTTTACGCAAAAGTACACGCATGAAAAAAGCAACGATCATCCAATCGCAAAACGTTTCGGCGCTTATTCATCATACGGACGCTGGGGAGGATTCATTCAAGGTACATCTGTTTTGCACAATCCATTTCACGCTTTCGCCAAAGATTTTTACAATGAATATTGGAAAGACTTCGACGAACTGATTGACTACGTTTTAATTGACTTTATGACGGACATTGCCTACGATAACATTCCCGCTTTTAAAAAGGAACTTGACGACGTACCGATTAATAATACAGAAGTTTGGACGCTGTCTCCATATTTAAATACGCCGTATGAAGGTTTTCCCTACGATAAAATTTTGAAGGGAAATTTTTTGAACAAATTCAGTTCACGTAAACAGCTTGACTTGAACGCTGAAGGCACTGTCTTAAAGGCAATTCAAAAAAGGTATGCGCCAGAAACTTTATCAATTCGTAATGCGCAATGAAAAATTTTGAAAGGGGAATTTATAATGCAAACTGTAAAAGTAAAAATGAATGCTGGCGACTTGAAAGGCATTATCGACCTTCCGAATTATCCTGACAATCAGCCCGTCGAAATTACTGTTAGTCCTGAACTTGCAGAAAAAGCATTGAGCAAAGATGAAGTTGAAAAAATTGTGAGTGAACTTGCAGGTTGCTTGGCTAATTCGCCCGATAAAAATAAAAGTCTTGATGAAATTCGCTATGAAAGGATTATGAGTAAGTATGAATCTCTTCATTGATTCTAACGTAGTGTTGGATTTTTTATTGGAGCGTCAACCATTTTTTGACGGCGCTAAAAAAATTTTTGAACTTAGAGCCAATCCTGACTACCAGCTGTATATTTCAGCGGCAGCCATTACGGATATTTATTATATCGCCTACCGTACTTTGCACGACCACGAATCAGTAATGGCATTGATTGGACGTTTATTTACTCTCTCCAAAATTGCGCCAGTTAATGAAGAGCATATCCATACTGCACACAGTTTAAATTGGCGTGATTTTGAAGACGCCGTGCAATATATCGTTGCAAAATTTAACGGTATGGACGCCATTATCACGCGAAATATGAAAGGCTTTAAAGATTCTGACGTAAAAATTTTTTCGCCAGAGGAATTTTTGGAATTTGTAAAATCACAGGAGGAAGAAAAAATTGATTCAAGTTTACAACACGATGACTAAACGTAAGGAAATTTTTAAACCGCTTAAAGCTGGTGAAGTTAGCATTTACTGTTGCGGAATTACGCCGAATAAATCAACACATATTGGCAACGCTAGACCCTTCGTAGTTTGGGACGTTATACGCCGCTACTTCGCCAAGCTTGGCTACAAAGTCCGTTACATTCAAAATTTCACTGACGTTGACGACAAAATTATTGCCGCCGCGAAAATTGAAAATTCTACGTGGCAGGAAGTTTCTTCAAAAAATATTAAAATTTACTTCAACGCTATGGACGCGCTTAACGTTCGCCGCGCAGATTTTTACCCAAAAGTTTCTGAAACGATGACTGAAATTATTTCTATGATTGAAACGCTCATCAAAAAAGGTTACGCCTACCGACTCAATAACGGCGATGTTTACTATAGCGTTGAATCTAATGAACAGTACGGCAAACTTAGTGGGCGTAAAGTTGAAGAAATGCAGGCTGGCGCAAGAATTGAAGTTGACGCTAGAAAACGTCACCCAATGGATTTTGCATTGTGGAAAGCCGCTAAGGAAGGCGAACCGTTCTGGGAAAGTCCATTCGGCAAAGGTCGTCCTGGCTGGCACATTGAATGTTCCGCAATGTCATTAAAATATCTCGGCGAAAAGTTTGACTTTCACGGCGGCGGCGCTGATTTAATTTTCCCGCATCATGAAAATGAAATTGCACAATCTCAATGCGCTATCGGCGATGATCATTCCTTCGCGCAGTACTGGCTGCACAACGGCTTTTTGACGATTGACGATAAAAAAATGAGTAGCTCCGAAGGCAATTTCTTTACCGTCGAAGATATTCTTAAAAAATTTCCTGGCGAAGTTGTTAGATTATTCCTCCTGCAAACTCAATACCGCAACCCGATTGATTTTGCTGATACGCTTATGGAAACTACAAGAACTTCTTACAATCGGCTGAAAACTTCTTATGAATATTTAAATGACCTTGCCGCGAAAATTGAGGCGGGAACTTTCGTTAAAAATAAGCCTGAAACTTCGCCAATGATAACCGTTTCACAAGCTGGCGGACTTGTCGAACTTGCAGAAAGATTGATGGCGGCATTTGAAGACGCGATGAACGACGACTTCAACACGGCGCTGGCTATCAGCCATATGTTTGAACTTTCACGCGATATAAATGGCTACTACAACGATTATATCGCTGGAAAAATTTATCCGCGCGGTACGGACGCTTTCATAATTCTGCGCGTACAGGAAATTTTTATGAATATGGCGTCAATTATCGGCATTTTTGAAAATATTCCAGCTGAAAAAAATGTTGATGACGAACTTGTCAACAAGCTGATGGATATTATAATTTGCATTCGGCAAGCTGCTCGTAATGAAAAAAATTGGACGATTGCTGATAAAATTCGTGACGAACTTAAAAAGGCGGGAATTATTCTTGAAGATACGCCGCAAGGTGTGAAGTGGAAGAATGCTTGAACATTTCGACGAAGACGAAGTTAAAACACTTTCGCCGCTTGTAACCGCGTACATTGGTGACGCTTATTTTCATTTATACGTACGGACGCGGCTATTAAACGTCACGCGGAAGATTAGCAAGTTGCACGATTTAAGCGCAAAAATTGTTTCGGCAGTTGCACAGGCTGAAGCGTACCAAAAAATTGAAATGCAGTTAACTGATAATGAGCGTGAAATTTTTCGACGCGGCAGAAATGCGAAAAGTCACGCGCCACGTTCCGCTACGATTGAAGAATATCACGCCAGCACGGGCTTTGAAAATCTTTTAGGCGAATTATTTTTGCGAAAAAATTTTTCACGACTTGATGAAATTTGCGAATTGGCTTTCAACGCCGTACAAAAAATTTCATAAAAAAACGGCAGGACTTAAAATCCTGCCAAATTTTTTTGCTTAAGTGCTGTTAAAATTATTTACGATAAAGTTTTACGCTTTTTGCCATGCACCAGAAGTGCGATTGTAATTGTATTTTTCGCCGTCAGAAAGTTTAAATTCGGGGCTAACTTCGCCGCTAGTACTTACGCCAATTCCTTCACTGTCACCAATAACGAGTGTGATTGAACTGTCGGTAATTTCAACGTCGGAAATATCGCCAAGCGTGATATTGTAAAGGTTAATCGTGTCGCCAGCCTTCGTATTTTCGACGAGGTCAACACCTTCACCTTTGCCATACCAAAAAGTATTTTCGCCTTCGCCGCCGAAAAGATAATCATTCGTTTTGCCGTTGCCGCCCCACATTTCATTGTGACCGCTACCGCCGAAAATTTGATTATCTTTATTGTTGCCAGCAAGAATGTTGCTACCAGTCGTACTTGTCGCGTTGATAGCAGATTCTGTTGACTCTTCACTAAGCCAAACTTCTTTGTTGTCAGTACCTTCAAGGGTAATGGATTTAATTTCAGTTGAGGAAGTGGAAGTTTGAGTACGGCTATAGCTTTGTGACTGCGCGAACGTATCGGAAGTTTGCGTATTTAAATTTTCGTTAGAGCCTACAAAATAATTATTTATGACAAACTGCGGAGCGATATTTAAAGGCGTTCTATGTTGAGGTTGCCATATAGGAGATTGCCACATCATAGGTTGACGCCAACTAAAAATCGGCATAAAAGTACGGCGGCTGAACCAATCAAAGCTACTCCAACTATCTACAACGTTAGTGAAAAGCGACTGTACAAAGTTGATAAATTTATTGCCATTCGTACTATTGGACGTTGAATTTGTTACGGCGTAATTGTTCGACTTCGTATTTGACGCTGAATAATTTGTGATTGAAGTTGAGCCAAAAGTTTCATCGTCGTCATCTTTTTCATTAAACATTAAAGATTCAGAACGTTTTTCATCGTCGTCATCTTTCAAATTCAATCCCAAATTTTTCTTTTCATTTTCATTCATCTTTTAACACCACCAAAAATTTTTTTACTTAACTTTTATCGTAAATTTCAACAAACACTTTAAATTTTTTTAACAAATTTTG
>CAMJAZ010000101.1 GCA_946403735.1 uncultured Selenomonadales bacterium | reverse complement strand
AGCAAGCCGTTAATAACTTTCATAACGGTTAAAGAATTTTCTTCTGCAGTACGAATCATTGTAACAATTTCTTGGAAAGAAATACCTGTCGTCTCAACGTTGCCGCGCCCCTGTTCAACACGATTTCTGCCAATCTCCATAGCTTGAACGGCATTTTCAGTTGTAACTTGGATAGCCTCAATTATCGTGCCAATTTTTTCAACGGCGTTTTGTGATTCTTCAGCAAGCTTGCGAACTTCATCAGCTACGACTGCAAAACCACGACCCTGTTCACCAGCTCTAGCCGCTTCAATCGCCGCGTTGAGTGCAAGCAAATTCGTTTGACCAGCGATATTTGAAATTGCTTCGACGATTGAGCCAATCTCTTTAGAATTTTCGCCAAGTTCACGAACAATTTTAGCAGACTCTTGAACAGCCTTTGCAATGTCATTCATCTGCTTGACAGTTTCGCTAGCAAGTTCGCTACCACGTGCCGCGTGTTGTGCAGTACTTTGGACGCTAGCTAAACCGTTCTTCATAGCTGAAACGGCTTTTTGAACTTCGCCTTCCATATTGTGAACGTGTGACTTTGTCTCAACTAAATTTTCCTGTTGCTTAAGCGCGTTATCAGTGACAGTAGCAACGGACATTGCAACGCTTTCTAAACTCTTCGCGGAATTTGCAAAGTTAGCGTTCAATGACTCGGCATCTTCTGAAACATTTTTAGCCGTATCCTGCACGTTTTTAATTACGTCGCGAACGTGTTTCATAACGGCGTTAAATTCCTGCGCGATTAATCCAAATTCGTCGTTTGAATCACTTACAATTTGTTTTGATAAATCACCTTTAGCCGCAAGTTTCGTAACGGATTCAATTTGATTGACGGAACGGTTAATCGTCTTTGCCAGCATACCTACAACGACTGCGCCGCCAATTAAAATTAAAATCAGAATGACGCCGCTAATATTTACACGATTTACAAGCGCGGCAAAAACTTTATCAGCCGTACTAGTTGCGTCGTAAAGCCCTTGACTGCAACTTTCCATGTCCGCTTTCATTGCCGCATCAATAGCCTCAAAACTTTTTGACAAGTCCCCGCGCAGTACGGCATTAGCGCCAGCCACGTCCGCCGCTTGAATCAGTGATTCAATTTTATCAATTTGCGCTTTATAATCTTCCCAAAGTTTTACTTCGCCTTGCAAAATTTCTAAATCACTTTGCCGCTCCGTTTCGGTATCGTAAGTGAAACTGTTCAAATTTTCTTGATAACGTAAAAAAGCGTTATCAACTTCACTTGTACGTTGCGCAAGTGTAGATTGCCAATGCTGCGCGTCTGAAGTTCCATTAGTGATTACTCGCATAAGTACTGCGCGTTGAACGTCGCTAATTTTGTCATTGACTTCAGAAACTACTATGTGTGAATCTATCCAATCGCTTACATTGCTACTTTCCGATCCGACATTGCCGAATGAGTACAAAACAAATCCACCAAACCCCGCAAACATCACGAATAACAGTCCGAATGCCATAAATAATTTTTTCGTGATAGACATACCCGCCAATTTTTTCGCCCCCATTGCTGAAAAATTTTAATATATTTTAAACCGCGCTGGGAAATTTTACAATAACTAAAACGTCATAGAATATAAAAAAATTTTCAGCTAACAAATCATATCCCCTTGCAAAATTATAAAAATTTTTGCTAAACTTTCTTCGACAAAATTTTTAGAGAGGGGAATTTTTTTTATGCAACCGAATCAAAAAGCGGCACGTGTAGGAATTTTTTTTATTGTACTTTTAATTGTCAGCGGCATTGTTCTAATGTATCGCGGCAACGACGCAGTAATTTTGGCAACAGAAAAAAAAGACGCCATCTTAACGGCGGAGCAAATTAAACTTTCCTTCGATTCAGTTGGCGGACGTATGATTAACGAAGCTGTCAAGGAAGGGCAGGAAGTCAACGCTGGTGATTTAATTATGGCACTTGATCCTACCGATACAGATTTATCCATTGAAAAGTTGACAGCGCAAATTGCACAGCTTGACGCGCAAATTAAATCTACAACTGGAACTATGGGCGTTGGATTATTCCGCGCTGACAATGATGAGCAACAATCTTTCCGCCAAATTGACAGTCAACGCGCCGCCGTAAATTCCGCGCAGGCTACGTTGAGAAATTCTGAAATAAATTACAATAGAACTTTAAATCTTGTCAATGAAGGCGCCGTCGCACAATCTCAACTTGACGATGCTACAATGGCGTTGAACGTTGCCCGCGCTAACGTCGAAACACAGCAACAGTTGCTGGAACGTCTTTTAGCTGGCGTGAGTGATAACGGGTACACTGATTCGTTGAACTTGCCGACGATTGCACAGGAACGCGCTGAAATTCAGAATATGGAAAATGATATTGCCGCGCTTAATCAGCAGAAAAAAGCGTTGGAAGTTCAGCTGAAGGAATTGCAAGTTGCAAAGTCCCGCTTGACACTTCATGCGCCAGAATCTGGAAAAATTCTTAGCGTCCTTTTGAAACAAGGTGAAATGGTTTCCCCTAACGTCCCAGTCGTACTGCTTGAGACGAAAAGAATTTACTATGATATTTACGTTTCGGAAGAGCAAGCCGTTAAACTTCATGAAGGCGATGAAGTTACTTGCACGACCGTTGCTGACGACAAAAAAGTTAAAGGTACGATTCGCCTTTTGACACAAGCGCCTGGTTTTGCTGATTTGAAACAGTCACGCGAAAAATCACAAGCTGATTTAACTTCCTTTCAAGTCCGAATTTACATTGACCCTTCAAGTGACGTGTTAGCAGGTCAAACTGTCACGGTTGATTTTAATTAGGAATTCGTAATGCGTAATTTATCCTAAAAGCTAACAAGGGGTTGATGAATTGGGCTTTAAAGAATCTTTTATCAGCGAAATAAAATTTTTATTTAGCGGCAAGGGTATGCCTTACGAAAAAGTTTGCATAATGGTTGCAATGGTCATCAGCGTGATTTTATCCGTTATGCTGTCGGGAAATTTTTCTAAAGACGCGCCAGTTGCCGTGATTGACTTGGACAACTCAAAGTACAGCCGCGAACTTATCACGAAGATTAACGCGTCTGAATATATGAAAGTCACGGAAATTATTAACGTGCCGATGAATCCAGAAGAACTTTTCTATCGTGATAAATTTGACGCCGTGATTTATTTGCCGCAGGGTCTTGAAAAAAATCGTTATGACGGTTCAGCCGCGCCGATTGGAATTTTCTATGATAATACAAATACCGCGCAGGCTGCCGATATAAAATCTGCTATGCCGACGTTGATAGCGATTGAGAACGCGCAATTTTCACATGGTTCAAGCGGCGGTTTAACTTTGAACGATAGAATACTTTTTAATCCCGCTGGCTCAACTTCAAACGCGCAGACGCAGGGATTTTTATTTTTCTTCGGCGCAATGTTTTTCACCTTCGCAACAATCGGAATGATACCGCGTCTTAAACTTACGAAACAGTACGAACCGACGATTTTAAATGGAACGCCTTGGGATTTAATCGGTAGAATTTTACCCTACGCAATGTGTATGACCGTTTCATTTTTCGTAGGGCTTGCAGTTTTGAGAGTTTGGGGCGATTTAGTTTTTTCAGGCAAAGTTTTAGAATTTTTGTTGATAGAAATTTTTATGTCGCTAACAATCGGAATGCTAAGTATATTTATGGGCTGGACGGCGGCAAATCCAGGTATAGCGTCAAGCCGAATGATTTTATTTATACCAGGCGGCTTTATATTCGGCGGCGTGACAAGTCCACTTTCGCATTTATCGGAATGGGTCGTTGACTTTGCACATATTTTTCCCTTGACGTGGCAATTTCATTTCACGCGAGATATTATTCAGCGCGGCGCAAGCTTATCGGCGATAAGTTCGGAAATTGGCGCATTTATGATTTATATGGGTATCGTTGCAACTTTATTGAGTTTTAGATTTTATAAAAGTCGTAAGGAATTAGCGCCTGCGAAAGTTGAAGTTGAAGAGCCTACACCTGCGCGGGAAGAATCAGTAGCAGAATCAGTACAAGGTACGAAAATTCAGCATGTATTAGTACCGACGGACGGATCGGGGCAAGCGTTTAAGGCGGTGTTGAAAGCAATTCAAATTGCGGAATTTTACGAAGCGCGAATAACTTTGTTGATGTGCGTTGAATTGGAAAAAGAAATTTCTGCCTTTGAACAAGTCAGCTTGAGCGGCTACGTACCCGCTGAACTGAACGCGGCGGCGTATGATTTTCTTTCGGAGTTAATGTTGGTCGTACCGAGCGACATTAAAGTTAAAACGCGCGTTGAGATTGGCGAACCTGGCGAAACTATTGTTGAGTTTGCGCAGTACGAACATTGCGACATAATTATTATGGGCGAAAAAGGTTTCGGCGGTTTCGGCAAATCTGAAATTGGCAGCGTGGCTAAGTACGTCAAGGAAAATGCAAATTGTAACGTCGTCTTGGTTGAAGGTCTGCCCGATGATTGGGAAGATGAAGAAAATCTCAACTTCACGGGCAAATAATTTTCAACTTTAATAATTTTTTATTCAAATTTAAAAAGTGAAATGGCATACTCATTTTACTTTTATTTTTTTGGAGGGATAAAATTTTGGAAACGAACATTGACGCAGAAAAATTTCAAAGCGTCGTTGACTTAATCGTTGAAAGTTGGCGGCTGAATAGGCACATTAAAAATTTGGCAGAAAGAATTGCTGATCCTAAAATTCAGAAAAAATCTTTCAATCAAGTTGCACGTTTTGAAAAGCATTTGAACTCGACGCTAGACGCGCTAAATTTGAGCGTTATTGATTTTACTGGCGAAGAATTTGAAGACGGACTACCGATTCTGCCAATTAATTTAGGCGACTTCGACGCAAACGACGTTTTATTTGTCGAAATGATGATGGAGCCAACAGTAAAAGTTGCAAATACTACAGAGATTATTAGAAAAGGCGCGGCAGTTTTAGGGAGGAAGTCTGAATGAAATATTTTGTCGGCATTGATTTAGGTACGACGAACAGCGCCATTTCAACTTTTGACGGCGAAAATGTTCGCATTTGGAAAAATAAAAAAGATCAAACTGACGTTACGCCGTCTGCTATTTATACGGATAAGCGCGGCAAAAAATTTTATGGTCAAGCCGCCTACAGAAAAATTCCGCAGGATGAAAAAAATTGTGCTTTCCTTTTCAAACGTTTCATGGGTACAAGCAACAAAATTAAAATGGGCGATAAAGAGTACACGCCTGAAGAATGTAGCGCTGAAATTCTACGCGAACTTTATAAAAATTTGCCTGAAGAAATTCGCGAAAGTGACGAAGTTGCAACCGTCATTACTGTACCTGCGGCGTTTAATCAAATGCAAAATGCCGCTACGCTTGAGGCGGCGAAAATGGCGGGCATTGGTAAAGTTGCGCTCATGCAAGAACCTGTTGCCGCGATAATGTGCGTTATGCGTCAAAAGAAAAATGATTCAAACTTTCTCATCTACGATTTAGGCGGCGGAACGTTGGACGTTGCCATTGCTGAAAATTTTTCTGGCAAAATAAATTTTTTAGCTCACGGCGGGCAAACTATGTGCGGCGGGCGTGACTTCGATAGAATTTTGACGAATCAAATTGTTATGCCTTGGATTATGGAAAATTATTTCATTCCGCGCGATTGGAATAAAAAAGAAAAGTATAAAAAACTTTTCCGCATTGCAACTTATATGGCAGAAATTGCTAAAATTGAGTTGTCAGCAGATGAAGTTGCACATATTGAAGGCGAAACAAATATTGCCGATGAAAACGGCGAAGATATTTATTTGGACGTAGAAATTTCCCGCGAAGAATATAATAAACTCATTGATGAAATGGTTATGCAGTCCATTGAGACGACGCGCGAAACGATAGAAAAATCTGGATTGACGCCACACGATATTGACAGAATAATTTTTATCGGCGGTCCGACAAACTATAAACCCCTGCGTGATAAAGTTTCAGCTGAAATTGGCATACCTGGCAACTTTGATGTCAACCCTATGACTGCCGTTTCTGAAGGCGCCGCGATTTTCGCTGAATCAATCGACTGGGATTCTGATTTGCACGACAGAAAATCTTCAACTCAACAAGTTCGACTGGAAAAAGATTTAGGCTTGACTTTCCGCTACGAATCACGTACGCCAAATAAAAAAGCTAAAATTGCCGCTATGCTGAAAAGATCCGTTAAAGATTTTACCTTTGAAATTAATTCCGTTAGTACGGGCTGGACTTCTGGCACTGTTCCGCTTGAAAATAAAGCTATTATCACCGTTCCACTTACTAAGCGCGGCGAAAATAAATTTATCGTCACTGCTTATGACAATTTTGGCAAAGAATTAAAGCTGACTGAATGAATGGAAGATTTACTAGATTTCGCATTCGTAGCAGATGCTCCAATGTTTGAATTGGGAAGTGATGGACAACTTGGTTCTACTCACCATCCATTTACTAAACCAAAGGAT
>CAMJAZ010000100.1 GCA_946403735.1 uncultured Selenomonadales bacterium | reverse complement strand
AACGTGCGCGTTTCGTCAAGCTTACAATGGACGAAACGTGCGCGTTTCGTCAAGCTTACAATGGACGATAATTATACCTATTACCTTGACCGCGAAAGCGTTAAATGGGTGCGCGTACCGTACACAAGCTCTGAATATATGGCGGACGTTTGGATACGTATGATTGAACGTTTCCCAGAAGATGATCCAGATAGCGCCTTGCGTGACTACGAATATTTTAATCCCGATGAAATTGGCGAAGTTATGATTGCGCGTGAAAAAAGTATTCGCTATGCGCCAATCGACCTTGAAGTTTTGCGCCGTAAGGAATATTTTATGGAGCATTATTATATACGACCGAAAACTAAACAGATTCAATTTCTTTGTGAATTGGAAGTCGTAGGGCATCCGCAGAATAATGCTGAAGGTCGCGAATACAGCTATAAAAATTGGGAAGATTTAATTCCTGGTAGCGTCGAATCAATGTTGTATAAAGCTATCTTAAAGGAAATTGGTACAAGTATGGCTGATGCTAATGGTCATCAAACTTTTGCTGATTATTTTGAGGAGTACACTAGAATTTCAATTCGTTAGGTGAGTTATGAACGCTGATAAAAAAATTCCTTCGACGAAGGATGATAAAAAAGTTGAAGAGGAAGTTTTCATTCCAGAAGAGCCAAAATTTTCGTTGGACGATATAATTTTGAGTGACGCCGTTAAAGCGCAGATTTTAGACGTGGCAACTTACGCTGAAAATTCCTACCGCGTCTTTGAACTTTGGGGCTTTAAAGAAACACATAAATTTTCACGGCGAATCGGTATCAACTTATACGGTGCGCCTGGTACTGGCAAAACAATGGCGGCTCATGCCATTGCAAAAAATCTCGGCAGAAAAATTTTAGTCGTCAACTACGCCGATATTGAATCAAAATTTGTTGGTGAGACGCCGAAAAATATTCGTAAAGTTTTTGAAGTTGCGAAGAAAACGAATAGCATTTTATTTTTTGACGAAGCGGACGCGATTTTAAGTAAGCGCGTGACGAATATGACACAGGCGGTTGATGTTAGCGTCAATCAGACGCGCTCGGTTATGTTGATGTTGATGAATGAATTTCAAGACTTCATAATTTTTGCGACGAACTTTATTTCAAACTTCGACCCTGCATTTATGCGGCGAATTTCCATTCACGTGAAATTTGAACTGCCTGACGAAGATTGCCGCCGAAAACTTTGGGCTATGTACATTCCAGCGGCGTTGCCAAATAATATTGACGTTGACGAAATTGCTAAACGTTACGACGGAATTTCAGGCAGTGACATTTCAAACGCTATGTTGAACGCGGCATTTAAGGCGGCGCGATTGAAGGCAGATTTTCTCGACAAAAAATTAGTTTTTGAGGCTGTCGAAAATATTTTGGAAAGTAAAAAAGCAAATTTAGGAAGTAGGCAGTAGGAAAATAATTCTTAATTCTACATTCTTAATTCTTAATTCAATTATGGGAGGTTTAAATTTATGATTCCTGTTTTAATCGGTGCTGGCGTACTCGTCGGCGGTTACTTGGCAGTAAACCATTGGGATGACATTACCAACTGGCTGAAAGATTTTCTGCCGAAAATTCAAGAGGCGCTTAAAAGTATTGGCGTTGCTGAATACGCTGGCAAACTTTTTTCAAGCGTTGCTGACGGCGCATTGACGCTTATTCACCGCCTTTACTACAAAGAAAATGGCAAGTGGATTGAAAAGACTACGACACGCGAAATTGATGAGTCACAAGTTCCTGAATGGGCGAAAGCTGGCTTGACCGAAAAAGAAGTTGACGTTACCGAACGTTACGAAAAAGAATTGGAACTTACGCTTTAAAAGAGGTGATTTAAGTGGCAATTACAAAAGAATCTATCGGAATGGCTGTCGAAACTATCAAAGATTTTTTCAAAGATTTGTTGCGCCCAAATATGGAGCTTGAGGACATTAAACAGATTACCTTCCCGCGTTTCCAAAAACTTATCAAAGATTATGAGAAAAAAGGTTTTCAGTACGGCGGCGGCAAGCTTTACGTAAAGCACGATGACGACGCGCATTTTCAGCTTGAATTTGAAATGTATTTCCGCGATGAAGAGGAACGCTGGCACAAAGTAGCTAATGAAAGCGAAAAGCGCGATATTTATCTTTTGGAAGACAGCTTGATTAAGACGTTGAAGACGTTGAAAGTTGTGGAATTTCAAATTGAGGCGTCGCCCTCTGATAAAGCTGATAAACCTATGATAAATGTTACGCCGCCACAAGAAAATTTTACTGATGATGTTGTAAGCGAAACTAAAAAATAATTCGATTGATTTACAATTTTTGATCGTTAGTGTGACTGACGGTCTTTTTTTGTGGAAAGGAAAAATTTATGACGGACGAAATTTTTATGCGCGAAGCTTTAAAATTGGCGAAAAATGCCGAAGGTCGAACGGCGCCTAATCCATTAGTCGGCGCGGTTATAGTTAAAGACGGTCGAATCATTTCAGCTGGTTGGCATCGTCAAGCTGGAACTCCTCACGCTGAAGTTCACGCACTGAAAATGGCTGATGAACTTGCACGCGGCGCTACGCTTTACGTTACGCTTGAACCTTGTTCGCATTATGGACGAACGCCGCCTTGTGTCGACAAAATTATTTTCGCGGGAATTGAAAGAGTCGTCGCCGCTACGGTTGACCCTAACCCTAAAGTTGCGGGACGCGGCATTAAAATTTTGCGTGACGCGGGAATTAAAGTTGACGTTGGAATTTTGGAAGATGAGGCTAAAAAACTTAATGAAGTTTTTTTTAAATGGGTGACGAAAAATTTGCCGTTCGTGACGATGAAATTTGCAATGACGCTTGACGGTAAAATTGCTACCGTTACTGGCGAATCTCAATGGATTAGTTGTGAAGAATCGCGGAAATTTGTACACCATCTGCGCGATATTAACGCGGGAATAATGGTCGGCGTCAACACCGTTTTAATGGACGACCCACGATTGACGACGCGAATTGACGGCGGGAAAAATCCTGTACGAATTGTAGTTGACAGTTTAGCGCGGACGCCGATTGACGCAAAAGTTATTTGTGACGACCAAGCTGAAACAATTATTGCCGTTACGACGAGTGCACCTGCTGGAAAACTTTCAGCGTTAAGAAATAGCGGCGCAGAAATTATTATCGCTGGTGACGGTCCGAAAGTTGATTTAGAAATTTTAATGCGTGAACTAGCTGCCCGTGAGATAACGTCAGTACTTTTGGAAGGCGGCGGCACGTTGAACTTTGCAATGCTTGAGGCTGGATTTGTCGACAAAGTTTATACTTTCATTGCGCCGAAAATTTTGGGCGGAAAAAATGCGCCTACCGCAGTAGCAGGCGCTGGATTTCAAAATTTAGCTAACGCTGTACAGTTCAAAAATATTCTCGTCGAAAAAATTGGTACAGATATTTTAATAATTGGTAATGCGTAATTCGTAATGAAAATCTACTCCCTAATAAGAAAAAATAGCTTAATTAAACAAATTCAGAAATGTATCCTTTGTGACAATCTGCGGATCAAAATTTATATCCCATTGTTCGTCATCAGCTTTTTCAAAAATTGCGCCAGCGGCACGCAAAATATCTTTCAACTTCAAGCACGATTCTAACGAAGTACGCAACGCCGCCGTCATACGCGCAGAATTTTCATCACTACGTGCAACAATCCTTGAACCAGTTGACGCTGACGTAAAGTAAAATTTTTTATTTCCCTCTTCGTCGCCATTCAAAAATCCTAAAAACATTTCGCCGCCTTCAATTTTATTCGGCAGACAAAAAGATATTTCGTGCGAATCAATCAAATATTTTCTGTCAATCTTGCCGTCCTCCACGTCGCCAAGAATAATTTTAAACGGCACACTTTGACGATTTTGGGTGTAACAATTCAGATTGACCATTAACATTTCATCTTGTATCGATTCGCCAACAAAGAAAGCTTCTGTTGCCCCGCCTTTTTCGACGGGTGCGTCTGTCATATCGCCAGAAAAAATTACTGCTTTATTTTTTGTATCGATAAAATTTTCGTCTTCAAAGTCATTATGCCAGCCAATATCGCGTTTATCCGAATTTAAATGTAGGTCTAAATCTACGCGCTCACCGTTCGGCAGATTGAACCAATGCACACCGACGATAACAGATTTTCCTGCGAAAGTGTACGCTGAACCAAAAGGAATTTCGCCCACAAATTTTTTCTCACTGATTGGCGCGGCGTAATTCAAATTTTTGGGCAAATAAATTTTTTTACCTTCGACGTTGGGACGTACAGTCTCAACAATCGAATTCATAATCGTTGATAAAATTTCGTAGTTCAACTTAAATTTTTTATCGTACTCTTCCGCAAAAACTTTTCCGTTGCGAATCATATACGCGATACTTTCAGGCGTCGAAGTCCTAAAAAGTATGGCATTGACGAGCGAAATTTTTTTAAACACCGTAACTTTTTCAAGTTCGCGTTTCAGTTCGTCAATGTCAATTTTTTTATTGGAAGTTATCGTATCTAAAATTTTCGGCGTCAAGGGCTTGTGGTACTTGTCAGCAAGCTTGCGCATTTTATTTATTGTAGCCTTCATAAATTTTGAATACGGTTTGAACGCCAACCACAACGGTTTATAGCGGTGAAAAACTTCCGCAAATTTTTCAATGCCATTAACAGAAATATACGTGGAAAAAAATTTATCAAAGTCAATTCCAGTGAATAATTTGTCTAAAGCCGCAAATTTTAGTTTTTGAATTGTTTCAGGCGATTTTATCAGCAATGTTGAACCGCTGGAAAGATAAATCATATAGCGCAAAAATTCAACTGGATTTTTCGGCAACAGTCCCAAAACTTCACAAAGGCGGACGCGCAATTCTTTATTCGGTACAGCGTCAATGTCAAGTTTCATTTCAAGATAGCTGATTATCGTTACAAGATTTTCCAACGTATCTTTGGCAAGCGCAATGCCCGACATAATCATTTTTTCTGCGCGGGATTTAATTTCTTCAGTAGGAATTGAATTTATAATCGTCAGCTTAATCGGCGTCGAATCTGCAGGTAATTCTAATTCGGCGGGCGGAATAAAAACTGTATCGTGATTAAAAATTCCAAACATTTCAGCGCCATAAGTCGTCATATAATGTAAAATTTTATTGCGGAAAATTTCCTCCTGCGAAAGTTCGGTGACAGTTTGAAAGGATTTATAAAAGCCCTGATTCAACTTGAAAATATCGTAGCCAAAATTTTCTTCGATGAAGGCGTTTAGACTACCGCTAGCAATGAAAGGGCAACCTTGAAATGCGGCGTCTGTGATAAAAAATCCTTTCGCAATGTTTGATTCGTTATCCAAAGTAAAATTTTCGTTAGGGACGTTTTCAAAAATCGGCGTGGCTTTAAATAGCGACAAAACAGCTTCAATAAATTTTGTCGTCGATTTGTCGGGGAATAGATCCATTGGCGAATAATTTTTCAAGTTTATCATTCCTTTCAATAAAATTAAAGGCGATTGAGTTTTCAGCTCAAACGCCGTTATTTTTTTATTTATTGTCAGCGGAAAGTAAAACAACCTCAGTGGGCGTGTTAAACCCGACAGGAACTTTCTATGCCGACAAAAGGCGGAGAGTAAACTTCAAATGCAGACAGCAACACCGCCTGCACTCAGCCAACGCCGCAACGTTGACTGTTAGGCGAAACAGGAACTCTCTTTGCCTAAAAATTTTTCAGCTAATATTTTTATTTAGCGGTAAGTATAACTGATTAAAAATTTTATTGTCAAGTACAAAAAGGAAATTTATTCTTCGTCTTCGACATATTCTTCAACTTCATCAACAATTTCAACGGGCTGTTCAGATGATACAGAATTTTTCTTGACGGACGCTAAAACTTTTTCTTCAATCTCGGCAATTTTTTCTGGGTGTTCCTCCAAATATTTTTTAGCGTTTTCCTTACCTTGACCAATTTTTTCTTCGTTGTAGTAAATGAACGCGCCACGCTTAGTAAGAACTTCAAATTCAACGCCCATATCCAAAAGCCCGCCAATTCGCGAATAACCTTCGCCGTATGTCAAATCAAATTCAGCAGTCTTGAACGGCGGTGCAACTTTATTTTTCGCAACTTTAATTTTAACGCGGTTGCCAATAACTTCAGTTCCCTGTTTAATCGCCTCACCTTTGCGAACTTCAAGGCGGATACTCGAATAAAATTTTAACGCCCTACCGCCTGTCGTAGTTTCAGGGTTGCCAAACATTATTCCAACTTTTTCGCGAATCTGATTTATGAAAACGGCAATGGTGCTTGTCTTGCTGATGACGCCAGCTAATTTGCGCATTGCCTTACTCATCATTCGTGCATGCAGACCAACTTGCGCGTCGCCCATTTCGCCTTCAATTTCAGCCTTCGGTACAAGCGCGGCAACTGAATCGACGACGACAATATCAACTGCGCCACTGCTTATAAGTGAATCAGCAATTTCAAGCCCCTGTTCGCCAGTGTCAGGTTGCGC
>CAMJAZ010000099.1 GCA_946403735.1 uncultured Selenomonadales bacterium | reverse complement strand
AATTCCTCATTACGCATTTCGCATTATCTACGGGCTATAAATTAGCTAGTTAATCAACTTTGTCAGTGTAGTAACATTTACTATAATAGTTACTTGGTTAGTAGCGACGACTTGTCGGTAAGTGCAAGTAGCTGTAACGACAATATTAGTGCTAGTGGGGCCTAAAGTTGAAGGTGGTGCAAAGGTAATAGTCTTATTGTCGTTGTTTATTGTCATCCAACTAGGTCCATTTGCACTAATGCTGGCTTGACTACCTTCTTTGTTAAGCATTGAGCTAAAAATGGTGAAGGTAACCGTATCACTTTCACCGTGCACAACGGTTACGCTAGTTTTGTTCGCACTCATGCTACAGCCAGCGCTTACAAATTCTTCGATAGTGACGGGTAAAGTTGCAGTAGCGGATGCGTAATCGTTAGTCTCGGCAATAGTGACAGTAATTGAAGTAGTACCGCTAGCAATGCCGCTGATAACAAGTGACGAATCGCTAACAGTAACGGTAGCAATATCGCTGTCAGCAGAAGTAGCAGAAATAGCACCATTACTAGCACTTGATACAATAAAATTGTCGGAATATTGGGCTACAATTATTGCAGTGTCAGTACTAAACGTCAATTCGGGATCTGGTTTATTCAATTTTGCAATTATTTCATCGAGCTTGCTTTTGTAGTAATCGGTAAAGTCATTAGACGACAAAACTTTTGAACCATCTTTTACAACGTAGTTTGATAAATCGATATTAACGGCTTTGCTAGAGGGAATAAGCGCGGTATTGTTGACTTTTACCGATTCAATAACATTGCTTGTCGCGTCCGAAGGTATGTTAGCCAATTTATTTTTTTCGGCGGTCGTGTAGTCATTAGTAGATAAAACTTTGTCGCCGTCTTTTACGACGTAGTTTGATAAATCGATATTAACGGCTTTGCTAGACGGAGTAAGCGCGGTATTGTTAACCTTGACTGATTCTATAACATTAACCTGCGCGTTTGATTCAATATCGTCAAGTTTGACTTTATCGGCGGCAGACATTAAGCCGTTGGACGACGTAGTTGCAGTGTCTGTTGACGCCTTTGAATTTAATTCCGCCTTCGTTGCATATGTGTCCGAATTTACAACAACCAGCGGAAGCTTTTCTTCAAGTTCGTTTTTAAAAGTTCGCAATCCGTCTATATCTACGTATTTTTGCATTATTTTTCACCTCCCAACGCTTTCATCAATTCTTCTTCCGAAATTTCGCCACTTGCAAAACGTTCACGCAAAATTCTTTCTACCGCCGCTTTAAACGATGCTGGTATTTTTTCAAATTTTCGCGTTCCTGCCAAAACTCTTTCTGCCCATATCTTAGCCATCTTTCAACGCCTCCAAATCTTCGCTCAAATCACAAAGCGCCTCCTGTATATCAACAACTTTCAGCGCATTAATTTTCGTTTTATTCGACACTTCAAAAATAATCGTGCCGCCGTCTATTTCTTTCACGTTTGCCACAGTTTTATTTTCAATCGGCAGTTTATTCGGCAGGCTGTAAATTTCGCCAAAAACAGAAATAGCGTCTGCATCATCTTTTGAAGTTTTTATCCACGCGCCACTTTCTAACTTTTTTTTAACGTAATTCGGCGCGGTCGATGTGTAAAAAATTTTGTCGTCAACTGTTATCTGGTACATTTTTTTCACCTCACGAAACCATAAAAGCTGGCGTCACGCCTTGCGAAAATCGTGCATTGTACGTGTTAATTCCACCTTCATAACTTACGCGACAAAAACTTGTATCATTTGAATTTTGCGCAGAACGTAACCACCAATTACAAGGCGAATCCTGCGAATTGAATATTTTTGAGTTGCCATTTTTAAAATAATCATACTGCATTTGAAAATTTTGTTCAGCCGAATTTGCGTAAGAATTTCTACCGAAAATTTCATACTCCGACAACAGAAAAATTTTATCGACAGTTGCCGTTACGTTTTCAAAATTAAAAGTGTACTTGGTGCAAGGCGTGATAATATTTTGCCATTCGGTAGGCAACGCATTAAAAATATTTTCGCAAATGGTACGCAAATTACTAGCCGCCCAGCCACCAATATTTGAACCATCCGTCAAATTGTGCTGAAAATATTTCACGCCGCTAATCGACGCTTTATCGTAGTTCGTATCAATCAACGCCGTATCAAAAATAAAATGTGCTGAAAATTTTCCGCCGCTTTCAAATTCCGAATTATGGTTGAAACCGATTAATTTTGCGCGAATTTGGCAATTATCAAGCGTTAAAGCGTCGCCAATTTTGCCGTTTAAAGTTATCGGCGCGGTAAAATCGCCTTCGTCCCACGCATTTTGTGCTTTGCCAGATTGTATTGCCGCAACAATTTCATCAACCGTACATTCCGCCAAAGGCTTAATCACGAAACATTCAATAGGTACAACAACACTTGCAGACAGATAATTTTTGCCCTCCGCAACGTTAATCAAAATTGTAGTCTTGCCAGTCGAAACCGCCGAAATAGTAACTTCGCTGTCTGCATTTATCGCCGTCGCAACTGCCGAATCGTTAGACGTAGCGTAGATAACGCCGTCGCCAAGCCGATTTACAATGACCGTGTCGCTCATCAAAATATTTTCAAGTGACAGTGAATTTTGGCTCAAAGAAATTTCCTGCGCGGCTTTTTCGACAAAAATTTTGAAAGACTTAGCGGTTATGGAAGTGTCGCTAAACATATAATTTTCAGTCGGCGTCGCGTAAGCGGTGTACATTCCAGCGTCAACCAAATTTTCAAAATCGCCGCTTAACGTCATTTTATCGGCGTCAAAATTATTCAGCGTTGGAGTTTGTGGTTCGCCGTTATAAGTCAACATTTCGCCTTGTGAAGGAATATCATCAATTATAGCGCGGTTTATTTTCCAAGTTTGAGTTCGTGGCTCACGGGTATCGCTTGACCACGTACAATTTCCAATGGGAATAAAACTTACCGTGTAAGTGTCGGCATTTACGCCAGAAATTTCACCAATCATTAAAAGTTTTGACGGGTCGTAATCGTCCCAAGTTGGCGTCTGAGTCTTGCCGTTAAACGACAAATCGCCTATCTGTGAAGGAACTTTATAAATAACGACGCGCTGTGAAGTTGAACAATTTACGCTACCAAAACTTTTAAATTTACCGTTCGTCGCGCCTTTCAAAATATAAAATTCAGCAGAAATATCAGCAGTAGGAGTAGCTTTTGCACGAAAACGCAAAATGCCATTGAAAATTTCGCAGGTAGGACACAATCCACAATCGACACAAATTCCTTGATTATTCGGCGAAATTACCACATTTACAACATCATCAGCCGTTAAGCTTGAAATTTCAAAATCAAAGTAGCGGTTGAAAGGTACGTCGTCATCATTTTGCCAGCCGTCAATAGGAATGGTAAGCGTGGCAGTTGAAATTTTCGGCATATATTTTTCGGTGATAACGTTGCCGTCCGAATCTTGAGTTGTCCGCGTTGAAGTGTCAGCATTGCCGTTTAAATCGGCTTTAATCGTCGCAGGAAGTTCCAACAAAATATTTTTCGTACCGTCGAAATTCGTAGCAGTGCCAGTGTTCACGCCGTCGGTAATTGAAATTGCGCGTTCGGTTTCAAGTTTTGTAGCGCTAGTCGCATTGCCGCGTAAATTTCCAGTGCCGCCTTTTTCAATCGGCAAAATGCCAGTCACGCCTACCAAAATATTTTTAGTACCGTCAAAACTTTCCGCCGCCGTACTTTCAAGATTAGTTTGAATCGTCCGTGCATTCGTAAGTTTCAGCGCCGTATCTGCCGAATCAGCATTTGTCGCCGTGTAAGCGTTGCCAACTAAATTTGCCTTAATCGTCGCGGGAAGTTGAATTGCAATATTTTCTGTACCGTCGAAATTTGTAGCAGTGCCAGTGTTTTCGCCGTCTGTTATTGAAATTTGCCGCGCCGTTTCAAGTTGAGTTGCACTTACCGCGTTTTCATTTTTACCGAGCACATTTAAAGTTTGTCGTGCAGTTTCGGCGGTCGAATCGTCAAGCAAAGTTCGTGCAAATTCCGTTAAATCTGCCGTCACATATGAGTTATTTTTCGTGTAAATTATTTTGTCGTCATTCGTAACAAGGTTAGTTAACGTTGTCAATGCCGCATTTAAATCTTGCTTGCCAGCCAGCGCATTTGTCATTGTCGCCGCAAAATCTTTGTCTTTGCTGATAGCCTCTGCAATTTCGTTGAGCGTGTCCAAAGTTTCAGGCGCAGTGCCGATTAACTTTTTAATCGCGGCTTGTACAAAAGCTGTAGTCGCCAGCTGATTGTTATTCGTGCCTTCATTTGCAGTTGGCGCTTGCGGCGTGCCAGTGAAAACTGGATTGTAATTTGGCGCGTAGTGATTAGTTATGACGTTGCCCGCAGAATCGGAAGTTGCACGCGTCGCCGTTGATGAATTGCCGTCAACTGAAATTTTAATCGTCGAAGGCAGTTTTATTGTAATGTCGCTTGTACCGTCAAAATCTGCCGCCGTGCCAAAATTTGATTCTGTAGCGTCTGTCACGTTAATTTTTCGCGGCGTCGATAATCGCGTAGAATTTTCAGCGTTGCCAGTACAATTTGTCGACGTGATAGCACTTGTAGCGCTAACGGCATTTTCGCCTTTTTGCAAATAAGTATTCGCCGCGTCGTTAATCGTCAAATACGTTGAATGAATAGGATTGCCAGCCGCGTCATTTGTAGCTTGATTCGCGCTATTTGCTGAATTTGAAGTGTCTGCGTGACCTGAATTCGCCGAATACGCCGCTTGTACTGGTTCATTCGACGACACAAAATTTTCTTTCACTTTATTTATTAAATGAATCGCGCCTGCTTTTGAAAGATATTTCGCCATTTCTACCTTCCTTTCAAAAAAAATAAAAGCGACAAGAAATTTTATCCTGCCGCCAAAATTTTCGATTAATCCTTTTCAGACGCCGTCAAAACGTTTATGCATCCAAAATCAGTAAGGGTTTCGCCGTCATATTTGAAGGCAGTTTTCTTTATTCCAAATATTTTTCCAAATGAAATGCCCCACTTGGCGCCATAGTCAAATTTATCTTCGTACCATGTCGGTCCGTCACCCATTGCAAATACTGCCGCTTGAGCGCCCAAAAACAGCGCGTGTCCTACCGTTGTACCGCCGCTACCCGTTTTCGTTCTCAAAACGCGGTTATGCTGATGAAGTACAACACCTTCATAAACGCCGAGTGCACCGCTGAAAATCGGGTTAGTTTCGCCGCGTATATTGGCGTGTTGCTGTGCAGCTATCCATTTTTCGTCATTAATCAAGTCCCTAGCTTGATATTGGTCGATAACCATCACAAAAGTATCCTTACCATTGATTTTTATGGGCTTAACCATAGTATTTTCGTCAGCAAGCGCAACACGTTTTGCTTTACCGATAAGGCTTGTATCGAAAACATCAGACGCGCCAATTTCATCTTCGTTTGTAGCACTGCCACCATAAACAATTCTGTCTGGTGTTGGGTCTGTCGAAAGTTCCGTGAAAATTTTCTTGTCAATGTAAGTTGCAAGCCAATCTGCCAATCCTTCGCGGGCATCTCTGCGCATATCAACTTGCACTTTCTGTTCTGCCATTCTACCTTTCAGTCTTACGGCGTTGCGAATTTGATCAATTTGAACTGCAAAGTCACGGTAAATGAGCATTTCTTCATTGCCTTCAAGTTCGTTATCGCCTTCAATTCCAGTGCCAGTGAGCGGCATTAACAACGGAATTATAATTGTATCGCCAGCTTGTCGCGTTAATTCTTCCTTAACTTGAATTATGCTACCTGGTGAAGTTCCTGTGAATTTGTCGAAAAACGATTTATGCAGTCCTGCTTCCCAGGTGCTTTTCGCCCAAGCACGCACTATTAAATCTGGTGCAGTTTCGCCCGCTGAAGTGTCTGCGAATCGTTGAATATTAAATAAAAATTTATTTTCTGGCATTATTTGTCAACCTTTCTTAAAGTCCGAGTAAAATTTTTTGGTACGAAGGCGGAATTTCGCTCCATTTTCTGTTATTAAGCATTTCGGCAAGTTGAGCTTGAGTGACACCGCCGCCGCTACCTGTTGTACCGTTTAACTGATTAGTTCGCGGAAAATTTGGTTTAGGCGTTTGTGACGGCAATTTTTGCGCATTATTTGGTTGAGCGTTTCTATTTGAATATGCATTTTCAGCACGTGTGAAAAAGTCACGTACAATCATCATATCCGCAGGTGTCGCCATATTTCTACCCAATCGCGCAAATGAATCCGTTATAATTTCCTTGTCTATCGCCGATTGTGCATTGAAAAATTCGCCCGTTGCATACTGCCTTATAGCTTCAAAATTTTCAGTTGCCTGTTTCTGCGCAACATAGTTGTTGTAGTCGTTCACAGATTGATTTTGCAACATTTGCATTCGCTGAAGTTCCTGCTGTTGTGCATAATGATTCGCCACAATATCATTGTAAACCGTAGCTTTTGAAAGTTCCCGCGCGTGATTCCACAA